>NZ_FYDY01000006.1:0-269717 GCF_900187435.1 Pseudomonas sp. Irchel s3b5 | reverse complement strand
ACACCAAGCACGGGGTCATTTGTTCGATGACCGATGGCTATGACTGCTATCAGAACGCGATGGCGGAGCGAATAAACGGGATTTTGAAGACGGAGTTTTTGCTGCATCGCCCCAAGAACCTGGCCGATGCGGTGAGAATGGTTGATGAATCGGTGCTGATCTACAACGCGGAGCGGCCACATCTGGCCTTGAAATACAAAACGCCCGATGCGGTGCATCGGGCGTTTTGAGACTGAAACAGGTGTAAACCTATTTCAGGACTAGACATTGCGCCTTACGTCAGGGCGAAAGGATCAGCCGAAGTAAATGGAAATGATGATGTCCTTTTCGTTGACGTTCAGGTTGATGCGTTCTGCGCGGGAGTCGTAGGTCGCGACGTAGTTGCCCCACGGGCGAGTAGGGCGACCGGTTGTGTCTTCGACCTGTTGGCGCAGTTCTTCGGAGTAAGGCGAGCCGACAATGGAGTTGATCAGGTCAAGTACCTGCTTGTCGGTGTAGGTGGTTGCGTTTGGCATGTTGCTTCCTTGCGGTGAGTGATCAATCGAGGCGCTTCGTCCTTCGAAGCGCCTGTGAATGATCCAACCGAAAAGGCTGCCTGGTGCGGTATATAGTTATTGCGAATCTCAGGCTTTCTGTTCAAACGCCACGTAGATCTTGCGGCACGGCTCCAGCACTTCCCACGTCCCTTTGAACCCGGCCGGGATTACGAAACGATCGCCCACGCGCAAGGTCTTGGCGTTGCCCTCGCTATCTCGCAGCACCGAAACCCCCTGCACGATTTCGCAGTATTCGTGTTCGGTGAAGTTCACCATCCATTGCCCGGTTTCCGCTTCCCACACCCCGGCGTTCAGTTGGCCGCACGGGCTGTTGTAGTGGTTGTACAAGGTTTGCTCAGGATCGCCCTTGAGCACTTTGGCCGCGTCTGGGCGGTAGCGTTCAGGTTCGGTGGTGGCCTGGCTGAAGTCGACGACGTTCTGGATGTTCATTGTTGTTATCCCCCGTAAATACGGCGCGAGTTGGTAGGTCAGCCCAAAGTCTATGTTTATTAAAATGAACATCGCAAGGCCGTTTGCCGGTGTTGTGTCAAATATATTGAAACTTCACCCGCCGCTGGTTTAGGGTGACGGTTGCCTTGGGCCGAAAAAGCAGGCTGGCCGGGCAGAATTCCTGACAGCGCCCGCGAAGAACGCGGGTGTCGTATTCAATAAGAGGAGGACACTCGCATGACCACCCTGACCCGTGCCGACTGGGAACAACGTGCCCGCGACCTGAAAATCGAAGGTCGCGCCTACATCAATGGCGAATACACCGATGCCGTCTCCGCCGAGACCTTCGAGTGCATCAGCCCGGTCGATGGCCGTCTGCTGGGCAAGATTGCCAGCTGTGATGCCGCCGACGCCCAGCGCGCTGTGGAAAACGCCCGTGCCACTTTCAACTCCGGTGTCTGGTCGCGTCTGGCACCAGCCAAGCGCAAATCCACCATGATCCGTTTCGCCGGCCTGCTCAAACAGCATGCCGAAGAGCTGGCCCTGCTTGAAACCCTGGACATGGGCAAGCCGATCAGTGACTCCCTGTACATCGACGTTCCAGGCGCGGCGCAAGCGCTGAGCTGGAGCGGTGAAGCCATCGACAAGATCTACGACGAAGTCGCAGCCACTCCGCACGATCAATTGGGTCTGGTGACCCGCGAGCCGGTAGGCGTGGTTGGCGCCATCGTGCCGTGGAACTTCCCGCTGATGATGGCCTGCTGGAAACTCGGCCCGGCACTGTCCACCGGCAACTCGGTGATCCTCAAACCGTCGGAAAAATCCCCGCTGACCGCCATCCGCATCGCGGCGCTGGCCGTTGAAGCCGGCATTCCGAAAGGCGTGCTGAACGTGCTGCCAGGTTACGGTCACACCGTCGGCAAGGCCTTGGCCCTGCATAACGACGTCGACACCCTGGTGTTCACCGGTTCGACCAAGATCGCCAAGCAACTGCTGATCTACTCCGGCGAATCGAACATGAAGCGCGTCTGGCTCGAAGCCGGCGGCAAGAGCCCGAACATCGTGTTCGCCGATGCGCCGAACCTGCAGGACGCTGCCGAAGCTGCTGCCGGTGCGATCGCGTTCAACCAGGGCGAAGTCTGCACCGCCGGTTCGCGCCTGCTGGTGGAGCGTTCGATCAAGGACAAATTCCTGCCGCTGGTGATCGAGGCCCTGAAAACCTGGAAGCCGGGCAACCCGCTGGACCCGGCGACCAACGTCGGCGCGTTGGTGGACACCCAGCAGATGAACACCGTGCTGTCCTACATCGAATCGGGTCACACCGACGGTGCCAAGCTGGTGGCTGGCGGCAAGCGCATTCTGGAAGAAACCGGCGGCACTTATGTCGAACCGACGATTTTCGACGGCGTGAGCAACGCGATGAAAATCGCCCAGGAAGAAATCTTCGGGCCGGTGCTGTCGGTCATCACCTTCGACAGCGCTGAAGAAGCCATCGCGATCGCCAACGACACGCCGTATGGCCTGGCCGCTGCAGTCTGGACGACCGATATCTCCAAGGCGCATCTCACCGCCCGCGCCCTGCGTGCCGGTAGCGTGTGGGTCAACCAGTATGACGGTGGCGACATGACCGCTCCGTTTGGTGGTTTCAAACAGTCCGGTAACGGTCGCGACAAATCGCTGCATGCGTTCGACAAGTACACCGAGCTGAAGGCGACCTGGATCAAGTTGTAAGCCGTTAGGGGGCCTGTTGTAGAGCAGGCCTCCAAACGACACAGATTCCTTGTGGGAGCGAGCCTTTGTGGCGAGGGAGCAAGCCCCCTCGCCACAAAGGCTCGCTCCCACAGTGCTTTGTGTTGCACATAAAAATATCCACAGGAGCGTGGTACATGCGTTGGGCGACGTATTTCGCCGTGTTGGCGTCTGTCTTGAGTGTTGGCCTGGCCCTGGGGGTCAGTATGCCGCTGGTGTCGTTTCGCCTGGAAAGCTGGGGCTACGGCTCGTTTGCTATCGGCGTGATGGCGGCGATGCCGGCCGTTGGCGTGTTGCTGGGGGCGAAGATCTCGAGTCACCTGGCGGCGCGTTTCGGCACGGCGAATCTGATGCGCCTGTGTCTGTGGGCCGGGGCGGTTTCCATTGGTTTGCTGGCGCTGCTTCCGAGCTATCCGATCTGGCTGGTGTTGCGGTTGATGATCGGGGTGATCCTGACCCTCGTCTTCATCATCGGTGAAAGCTGGATCAATCAATTGGTGGTCGAACAATGGCGCGGACGGTTGGTGGCGCTGTATGGCAGCTGCTATGCGCTGAGTCAGCTGGCCGGGCCGGTGTTGCTGGGCTTCATCGGTACCGATCACGATTATGGTTTTTGGGTGGGCGTCGGATTGTTGATGAGCGCGCCGTTCCTGTTGTTCGGTCGAAGCGGCGCGCCCAGCAGCGAGGCCAGCAGCGTGACCCTGACCGACTTGCTTGCTTTCTGTCGTGGCCTGCCGGCGATTGCCTGGGCGGTGTCGCTGTTCGCGGCGTTCGAAGCGATGATCCTGACGCTGTTGCCGGTTTACTGCCTGCGCCAGGGCTTCACCACGGAGATCGCTTTGGCGATGGTCAGCACGGTGGTGGTCGGCGATGCGATCCTGCAGTTGCCGATTGGCGCCTTGGCAGATCGCCTGTCGCGGCGTGCTTTGTTCACCGGTTGTGCGGTGGTTCTGTTGGTGTCGAGCCTGGCGATTCCGATGCTGATCGATACGCTGCTGATCTGGCCGTTGTGGGTGTTGTTTGGCGCCAGTGCCGGTGGGCTGTTCACCTTGTCGCTGATCCTGATCGGCGAGCGTTATCGCGACGATGCGCTGGTGCGGGCCAATGCGCACGTCGCCCAGCTCTGGGGGATCGGATGCCTGATCGGGCCGTTGCTGGCCGGTGCGGGCAGCCAGTGGATCAGCGGGCATGCGTTGCCGTTGTTGATGGCGGTCGGGGCCTTGGGTGTGTTGATTGTGGTGTCGCGGCAAGGGGCGTTTGGCACGGCCGCAGAACCAGCCTGAGGAACAACAAACTGTGGCGAGGGAGCTTGCTCCCTCGCCACAATGGATCATTGGCTGGTTACAACATCTTCTCCAGGCCGACGGTATTGCTCAGCCAGGCATTGAATCGCCGCCACCAGTCTGCCGGCTCTCGGGTCAGGGTATGCGTGTTGCCGTTGTCTTCGGTGGTCCACACGACCTGTTCGTTTTCCAGTTTCACCTGATAACTCAGGGCTGGCGCCATGCCTTGCATCGCCAGTTCGCGGACCTTCGCGGCCAGTTCCGGGCTGTCGACCAACACGCCGACTTCGGTGTTCCACAAGACCGAGCGCGGGTCGAAATTGAATGAGCCGATGAAGGATTTCTGCTGGTCGAAGATGATCGCCTTGCTGTGCAGGCTCGAATCGGATTCGCCGTAGGATTTGGTGGAGAACAGGCGAGGTCCGCTACCGCTTTCATCGCCGGGCTGGCGGCGCAGCTCGAACAGCTGCACGCCGTGTTCCAGCAGGGCCTTGCGATAAGGCGCGTAGCCACCGTGCACCGCCGGTACGTCCGTGGCTTCCAGCGAATTGGTCAGCAATTTCACCGAGACCCCGGCATCAGCCCGTCCGGTGAGGTACACCAGGCCCGGTTGTCCCGGTACAAAGTAGGCCGAGACCATGATCAGTTCTTTTCTGACGCCATCGAGTTCCGGCGCCAACTGTGTGGTCAGCAGCAAATGCGGATCAGGTTCGCCGTCGGCCAGCACCTTGCTCGGCGCATCCCACAGCGCCTGATTCCAGGCCCAGATCAGTTCCTGGCGCCAGGCGTCCAGGCGTGGATGTGTGGTGTAGGTCATCAGGTGCTGATAGAGCGCGTGATTCTGTTGGCGCGATTCGGCCAGGGATTTTTCCAGTCGGCTGCGGGTTTCTTCAAGGTCCTTGGCCGTCGGTTTTTCCGACAGGAACTCCTCGATCGGCTTGCTCAGGGCGCTGTTCCAGTACTGGTCGAAACTCTGTCCCAGCTGCTCGGCGACCGGGCCGACACCGAGCAAGTCGATGTCGGTGAAGTTCATGTTGGTCTCGGCATCGAAATACTCGTCGCCCAGATTGCGCCCGCCGACAATGGCCATGCTGTTGTCCGCCAGCCACAGCTTGTTGTGCATGCGTCGGTGTTGCCGTGACAGGTTGAGAAACCGCCCCAAGGTTCGCGTGACGCCGGTGCTGCGGCCCAGATGCAAGGGATTGAATACGCGGATCTGGATCTTGGGATGGGCTGCCAGGGTCGCAATGGTGCGGTCCTGGCCGTCGCTGGTCGTGTCGTCGAGCAGAATGCGAAAGCGTACGCCGCGGTCGGCGGCCTTGAGCATTTCATCCACCAGCATGCGTGTGCTGATGCCGTCATGCACGATGTAGTACTGCAAATCGATGCTGCTCTGAGCATGGCGGATCAGTTCGGCCCGCGCAGTGAAGGCTTCAGTACCGTCAGACAACAGGCGAAAACCCGATTGCCCCTGATAAGGCGCGGCTTGCGCCTTGACCGAGCGACCGAACGCGGAATCCGTCGCCGGCAGTACCTGGCTCGGTTGAACCTGAAGGTCGAAGTTGGCACAACCGCCTAGAAACGAGGCAAGTAGCAGAAGAGCAAGCAGGGGCTGTCTGGCGCTCACGTAGGCTCGTTCCGATTGGCGGCTGTTGGCATATGGACGCTGGTTTTCCGAGAAAAGTCAGTCGGTCAGTCGTGCGCTTTCTGCCAGCAACTGGATGGCGGTTGCGCCGACCTTGCGCACCGCTTCTTCAATCAGCGGTGTTGGTTTGGCAGCGTAGTTCATGCGCAGGCAATTGCGGTATTTGCCCGAGGCGGAAAAAATGCTGCCGACTGCAATCTGTACGCCTTGGTCGTGCAGGGCACGATTCAGTTTCAGCGTATCGAAGCCGTCCGGCAGCTCGACCCACAACATGAAGCTGCCTTGGGGGCGGCTGGCGCGGGTGCCGGCCGGGAAATAGCGGGTGACCCAATCGAGCATCATGTCGCGATTACGCTGGTATTGCGTGCGCATCCGCCGCAAATGCGGTTCGAAATGCCCGCCCTTGAGGAATTCGGCGATAGCAATTTGCGGTTGCGGCGCCGTGGAGCCGGTGCTGATGTATTTCATGTGCAGCACCCGTTCCAGATAGCGGCCGGGCGCGACCCAGCCGATGCGCAGGCCCGGCGCCAACGTCTTGGAAAACGAACTGCACAGCAGCACGCGACCGTCCTCGTCGAAGGACTTGATCGTGCGCGGGCGCGGGTAGGTGTAGGCCAGCTCGCCATACACATCGTCTTCGATGATCGCGACATCAAACCGCTGGGCAAGCGTCAACAACGCACGTTTGCGCGACTCGGGCATGATGTAGCCCAACGGGTTGTTGCAGTTGGGGGTCAGCTGTATGACTTTGATCGGCCATTGCTCCAGCGCCAGTTCCAACGCTTCGAGGCTGATCCCGGTCAGCGGATCGGTCGGGATTTCCAGGGCTTTCATGCCCAGGCCCTTGAGGGTCTGCATGGCGCCGTGAAAGCTCGGGGAGTCCACCGCCACAATGTCCCCCGGTTCGCAGATCGCCCGAACGCTGGTGGACAGGGCCTCATGGCAGCCGGTCGTCACCACCAGATCGCTGGCGCTCAACTGGCAGCCGGAGTCGAGCATCAGGCGGGCGATTTGCTCGCGCAGTTCCAGGTTGCCGTGGATGTTGTCGTAATACAGACCGGGCATGTCCTGCCGCCGACTGATGCGCGCCAGATCGCGCAGCAGCGGTTTCATGGTCGGCGAGCTGATGTCCGGCATGCCCCGGCCCAGTTGCACCACGTCTTTGCGTGGCACTGCGCGAATCAGCTCCAGCACCTGATCCCACTGGGAAATATCCACCGGACGCTGGGCCGGGCGGCCCACTGCGGGCAGATCGGGCAATTCTCGACAGGCCGGAACGAAATACCCGGACTTGGGCTTCGGCATCGCCAGGCCGCTGTCTTCCAGCACCCGATAGGCCTGCTGCACCGTGCTCAGGCTGACTCCATGCTCGACGCTCAATGCCCGCACCGACGGCAGCCGGTCACCGGGGCGATAGAAGCCCTGTTCGATACGTGTGCCGAGCAATTCGGCGAGGTTGACGTAGAGGGTCATGGCGCAGCCTCGGTGTTGGTGATTCGGTAGACCAGTACAGATGACGCAGAAATACGCCATTCAGTCGCAAAAACGGCAAATCTGTATGGAGTTAATACAGTTTGTTTGAATCTGTAACGATTTTATTCGCCCGCGCATCATGGAACCTCTGGCTACCCAAGTAAACAGGAGCAACCACCATGAACGGCTTGAGCGATGTGCGGCTGACGTTACACAGTCAGGAACTGGAGACCGGGCAGAAGGACACTGCGCGCCATGCGCTGATGCGTAACGCGTCGTCCGGCCTGGGTCGCTGGGATCTGTTCTGGCAGCGTCTGCACACGCGCAGGGCGTTGCTGGCGCTGACGCATGATCAGCTCAAGGATATCGGGCTGACACGGGAGCAGGCGCGGGAGGAAGGGTTGAAGCCTTTCTGGCGGATCTGAGTTTTGCAGTGTTCTTGTGGGCCTCTTCGCTGGCAAGCCAGCTCCTACAGGTTTTGCGCGGAACCTGTAGGAGCTGGCTTGCCAGCGAAGGCGCCGGAACTGCCACAAAACAATCTTTCAGACCAACTCTTTCAGCCGATGCCACAACATCCCCAGCGCCAACAGCGGCGAGCGCAGATGCTTGCCACCCGGGAAGGTGATGTGTGGCACCTTGGCGAACAAATCAAAACCACCGCCGTGCTGCCCGCTGATGGCTTCAGCCAGTAGCTTGCCGGCCAGGTGCGTGGCATTCACACCATGACCGGAATAGGCCTGGGCGTAATACACGTTCGGCTGGTCATTGAGTCGGCCGATCTGCGGCAGGCGATTGGCGCCGATGCCGATCATGCCGCCCCACTGATAGTCGATCTTCACGTCAGCCAATTGTGGAAAGACTTCGAGCATTTTCGGCCGCATGTACGCAGCAACGTCTTTCGGATCGCGTCCTGAGTAATGACAAGCACCGCCGAACAACAGGCGTCGGTCCGCCGAGAGCCGGTAATAATCCAGCGCCACCCGTTGATCACAGACCGCCATGTTTTGTGGCAGCAACGCGTGGGCGAGCTCTTCACTCAAAGGCTCGGTGGCAATGATGTAGCTGCCCGCCGGCAGGACTTTGCCGCTGAGTTCGGAATTGAGCCCACTGAGATAAGCGTTGCAGCCCAACACCAGCGTCTTGGCGCGAACCGTACCTTGGGCGGTATGGACCTTGACCTCTGGACCGTAGTCGATGCGCGTGACAGCCGATTGCTCAAACAGCTTCACCCCCAGTTGCTGCGCAGCGGCCGCTTCGCCCAAGGCCAGGTTCAAAGGATGCAGATGCCCGGAGCCCATGTCGATCAAACCGCCGACATAACGCTTGGAACCGACCACGGTGTGCATTTCATGGGCTTGCAGCAAACGGGTCTCGTAGCGGTAGCCGAGACCGCGCAGTTCTTCGGCATCTTCGGCGAAGCCTTCGAGGTCCCGGGGTTTGTTGGCCAGGTCGCAGTAACCCCACGTCAGGTCGCAAGGGATCTGAAAACGCTCGACGCGTTGGCGGACGATTTCCACCGCTTCCAGGCCCATGAGTTTCATCTGCCGAACACCGTCGACGCCGATGATGTTGGCGAATTGATCGAGGCCATGGCCGACGCCGCGAATCAGTTGCCCGCCGTTGCGCCCGCTGGCACCCCAGCCGATTTTATGCGCTTCGAGCAGCACCACACTCAGACCGCGTTCGGCCAGTTCAAGGGCCGTGTTCAACCCGGAAAATCCCCCGCCGACCACGCAGACATCGGCCAGCACTTCGCCTGTCAGCGCTGGATATTCTGGCTGCGGCAAACTGCTGGCGGCGTAGTAAGACGCGGCGTGTTGGTGGCTTGGGGCGGGCTGTTGAGCACGGGCATTCATGTGCATGCTCCTGATTTTTGTGTCTGGAAAATTTGCAGGAGCATAAGCCGGACGTTCCTGAGTGGGCAACATTGGTCGGCTAGCGCTGTCTGGATCGGGTTTTTTGCGTCAGAATCGCGCTCTATTCCGCCTTCGGTTACCGCTTCAATGAGCTGCAACAGTCAGACAATTCGCACCTTGCGCCAACAGATTCCCTCGTTCGAGTGCGTCCCCGGCTGCCATGACTGCTGCGGGCCGGTGACCACCTCGCCGGAGGAAATGTCGCGTCTGCCGCGCAAGACTCGCGCCGAGCAGGATGCGGCGATGGATGAACTCAATTGCGTTCATCTGGGTCCGAACGGTTGCACGGTGTATGAAGAGCGGCCGCTGATCTGCCGGCTGTTCGGGACCACCAAAACCTTGCCGTGCCCGAATGGGCGCGGGCCGGTGGAACTGATTCATCCGCGGGTGGAGAAGCAGGTGTTCGAGTACATGGCCTCGAACCGACAGGTGTTGGTTTAGACCCTCGAACCGAGTTTTCCGCATCGCTAGCAGGCTAGCTCCCACAGGGTGCGAGTGAACCACGGATTTGTGTTCACCACCGAACCTGTGGGAGCCAGCCTGCTGGCGATAGCAGCACCACAAATGTCAGTCCGGAATCGGCAGGGTCAGGCTCTCTTTCACCTCTTCCATCACGATGTAGCTCTTGGATTCCCGCACATGCGGCAGCTTGAGCAGAATGTCGCCCAGCAGCTTGCGATACGAAGCCATCTCGGAAATCCGCGCCTTCACCAGATAGTCGAAATCCCCTGACACCAAGTGGCATTCCAGCACGTGGGGCAATTTCAGCACCGCACGGCGGAACTCCTCGAACGTATCACCGGACTTGTAATCCAGGCTGATCTCGACGAACACCAGCAAACTCCCCTTCAGGTGCTGCGGATTGAGCCGGGCGTTGTAGCCCATGATGATCCCTTCGCGCTCCAGGCGCCGGACCCGCTCAGTACAGGGCGTGGTCGAGAGCCCGACCTTTTCTCCAAGCTCTGTAAAGGAAATCCGCCCGTCCGCTTGCAGGATCCGCAGGATATTGCGGTCGATCTTGTCCAGCTCACGTTTGGTCTGAGTGTTGGTACGCATAGGGGATGCGCCTCCGTGAAAAGGGTTTTTGCCGAGAATTGTCGCCAAATATAGGCGCTTATATAGTGAAAAGCACTGGCAAATCTTTTTTACACTGCGCGTATCTAAAGCTCTCAATAACAAACGTCAGCGGTTAGCCGCGATGAGGGATATAAAATGCGCGTCATGGTCTTGGGTAGCGGCGTCATCGGTACCACCAGTGCTTATTATCTGGCCCGTGCCGGGTTTGAAGTGGTGGTCGTGGACCGGCAGCCGGCTGCCGCGATGGAGACCAGTTTCGCCAACGCAGGGCAAGTGTCGCCAGGCTATGCCTCGCCGTGGGCTGCGCCGGGCGTGCCGCTCAAGGCTATCAAGTGGCTGTTGCAGCGCCACGCCCCGCTGGCGATCAAGGCGACTGCGGACATCGATCAGTACCTGTGGATGGCCCAGATGCTGCGCAACTGCACCGCCAGCCGTTATGCGGTGAACAAGGAGCGCATGGTCCGTCTGTCCGAGTACAGCCGTGACTGCCTCGACGAACTGCGTGCTGAAACCGGCATTGCCTACGAAGGCCGCAGCCTCGGTACCACCCAACTGTTCCGCACCCAGGCTCAACTCGACGGCGCCGCAAAAGACATCGCCGTGTTGAAAGAGTCCGGCGTGCCGTTTGAACTGCTCGACCGTGAAGGCATTGCCCGCGTTGAGCCGGCACTGGCCAGCGTCACCGACATCCTCGCCGGTGCCCTGCGCCTGCCGAATGACCAGACTGGCGACTGCCAGATGTTCACCACCAAGCTCGCCGAGATGGCTACGAACCTTGGCGTGCAGTTCCGTTTCGGTCAGGACATTCAGCGCCTCGACTTCGCCGGTGATCGCATCAACGGCGTGTGGATCGACGGCAAGCTGGAAACCGCCGACCGCTACGTGCTGGCCCTCGGCAGTTACTCGCCGCAACTGCTCAAGCCGTTGGGGATCAAGGCGCCGGTGTACCCGCTCAAGGGCTACTCCCTGACCGTGCCGATCACCAACCCGGCGATGGCCCCGACGTCAACCATTCTCGACGAGACCTACAAGGTCGCGATCACCCGTTTCGACAACCGCATCCGTGTTGGCGGCATGGCCGAGATTGCCGGTTTTGACCTGTCGCTGAACCCGCGTCGCCGTGAAACCCTGGAGATGATCGTCAACGATCTTTATCCTCAGGGCGGCGATCTGGCCCAGGCCGATTTCTGGACCGGCCTGCGTCCGACCACTCCGGACGGCACCCCGATTGTCGGCGCCACCCCGTTCAAGAATCTGTTCCTGAACACCGGTCACGGCACACTCGGCTGGACCATGGCGTGCGGCTCCGGTCGCTTGCTGGCTGACCTGATGGCGAAGAAAAAGCCGCAGATCAGCGCCGAAGGCCTCGATATTTCCCGTTATGGCAAAAAAATTCAGGAGTCTGCAAAGCATGTCAGTCCAGCGCCAGCTCACCAATGAGCGCATGAGTCAGATCGTCACCCATAACGGCACGGTGTACCTGGCCGGGCAGGTCGGCGACGACATGAACGCCGGGATTGAACAGCAGACCCGCGAAACCCTGGCCAACATCGAGCGTTTGCTCGATCTGGCCGGCACCGACAAAAGCAATCTGTTGTCGGTGACGATTTACCTGAAGGACATCGACGCGCATTTTGAAGGCATGAACGCGGTGTGGGACAAGTGGCTGCCAAAAGGCGTCGCCCCGGCCCGCGCCACCGTCGAATCGAAACTGTGCGAACCGGAAATCCTGGTCGAGCTGTCGGTTGTCGCCGCTCTGCCATAAGCTTTCAGACAGATCCCTCTCCCGGTGCTGCCGGCGGTTTACGCCACCAGTCAGCGCCGGTTTTTCTTCCCGATGACCCGACCAGAAGTCTGCCGCCATGCGTCCTGCCCGTGCCCTGATCGACCTTCAAGCCCTGCGTCACAACTACCGAATCGCCCGTGAACTCACGGGGGCCAAAGCCCTTGCCGTGATCAAGGCCGATGCCTATGGCCATGGCGCCGTGCGTTGTGCCCAGGCACTCGAAGCCGAGACGGACGGTTTTGCGGTAGCGTGTATCGAAGAGGCGTTGGAGCTGCGGGCGGCGGGCATTCGTGCGCCGATCCTGTTGCTGGAAGGTTTTTTCGAAGCCGATGAGCTGGCGCTGATCGTCGAGCACGATTTCTGGTGCGTGGTGCATTCGCTGTGGCAACTCGAAGCCATCGAGAAAGCCTCACTGAACAAACCGATTACGGTGTGGCTGAAGCTTGATTCGGGCATGCACCGCGTGGGGCTGCACCCGGCGGATTATCAGGCGGCCTACCATCGACTGTTGGCCTGCGGCAAAGTCGCGAAAGTGGTGCTGATGAGCCACTTTGCCCGTGCCGATGAACTGCACGAGCAGGCCAGTGCCGATCAGGTGGCGGTATTTGAAGCGGCGCGCAAGGGCTTGTCCGCCGAGGTCAGCCTGCGCAACTCGCCGGCGGTGCTCGGATGGCCGCAGATTCCGAGCGATTGGGTGCGCCCAGGCATCATGCTCTATGGCGCCACACCTTTCGAAGAAGCCAACGAAGTAGCATCGCGCCTGCAACCGGTCATGACCCTGGAATCGAAAGTGATCAGCGTGCGTGAATTGCCGGCCGGCGAACCTGTCGGTTACGGCGCCAAATTCATCACTCAAAAACCAATGCGCATTGGCGTCGTGGCCATGGGCTACGCCGACGGCTACCCGCGTCTGGCACCGACCGGCACGCCAGTGCTGGTGGCAGGGCAGCGCAGCCAGTTGATCGGCCGGGTATCGATGGACATGCTCTGCATCGACCTGACCGATGTGCCGCAGGCCGGTCTGGGGTCGACCGTCGAATTGTGGGGCAAAAACATCCTCGCCAGTGACGTGGCCATCGCCGCCGGCACCATTCCTTATCAGATTTTTTGCAACCTGCGCCGGGTGCCACTGCTCTATTCCGGGGCTTAGTGCCAAACGCGGCGGACCGGAAGTCGCCTCGCTGAACAGGATTCAGGTCAAAGTGTTGTAAATACTGAACGCTGTCGCCATGATAACGCTCACTATTCCAACAATTGAATCCTGGAGGCGCAAGCTTTGGACGTCGGTGAACGACTGCAATCCATCCGTAGGCTCAAAGGCCTTTCCCAGCGTGAACTCGCCAAACGGGCGGGGGTCACCAACAGCACGATTTCGATGATCGAGAAAAACAGCGTCAGCCCCTCGATCAGTTCGCTGCGCAAAGTGCTGGGCGGAATTCCCATGTCCATGGTCGAGTTCTTTTCCGAAGAAATCCTGCAGGAGAAACCGACTCAGATCGTCTACAAGGCCAACGAGCTGATCGATATTTCCGATGGCGCGGTGACCATGAAACTGGTCGGTCGGGCGCACCCGAGCCGGGCTATCGCATTCCTCAATGAAATTTACCCGCCAGGCGCCGACACCGGTGACGAGATGCTCACCCACGAGGGCGAGGAAACCGGCATTTTGGTCGAAGGCAAACTGGAGTTGGTGGTCGGGCAGGAAACTTTTGTGCTCGAAGCCGGCGATAGCTACTACTTTGAAAGTACCAAGCCACACCGTTTCCGGAATCCGTTCGATGCGCCAGCGCGACTAATCAGCGCAGCCACACCGGCGAATTTCTAAGAGAAGCGGCGTCCTGTCAGCCTCGCAGAGGCGGTCAGGCGGCTTTTCCGCCGCCGCCTAAGACCCCTTCGACTTTGGGGTTGTTTCAGTGCGACGGGCTTACCGCTATACTTGCGCCCGCCTGCGAACCGTGGCCGTAGGCGTGACTAGCCACCATTGAGGGTGAACGCGTGAATCTAATTATGAAAATGCTGGCTGTACCAGCAACCGTATTGGCCCTATGGGCTGCCAGCGCTCAAGCTGCGACCAACGACGAAATTGCCAAACGCCTTGAGCCGGTCGGCCAGGTCTGTGTGACAGGTAAAGAGTGCAAGGGCATGGAAGTCGCCGCTTCGGCTGGCGGCGGCGGTGGTGCCAAGGCACCTAAAGATGTTATTGCCAAGCATTGCAACGCTTGCCACGGCACCGGCCTGTTGGGCGCGCCGAAAGTCGGCGACAAAGCGGCCTGGAAAGAACGCGCCGATCACCAGGGCGGCCTCGACGGCATCCTGGCCAAAGCCATTACCGGTATCAACGCGATGCCGCCTAAAGGCACCTGCGCCGACTGCTCCGACGACGAGCTGAAGGGCGCCATCAAAGAGATGTCCGGTCTGTAACCAGCCCGCCTCTTTCGCGAAGAAGCCGCTTTCGAGCGGCTTTTTTGTGCCTGCGATTTTTGTTGCTTACCGTAGGAGCGAGCCTGCTCGCGATGGTCGTTAACGATAACTTGGCGAACCTGAAACCCCGCGGCGTCTGAGAGTCCTTCGCGAGCATGCTCGCTCCTACACGGTTTTTGTGTGGGGCGATGGTTTTTTACAGGCTGTTCAATGCAGCAAAGACCCGGCAAGCTCGGTCCAACCCCATACCATGGAATGCGAGGGAGGTTCGGATGGTTCAGTTGTGTACTATCGAACAAGCGGTCGATGACGTTCTGGCGCGGTTGCCGGCGCATATTCACATGGGCCTGCCGTTGGGATTGGGCAAACCCAATCATTTCGTCAACGCGCTGTATCGACGTATCGCCCAGTTGCCCGAGCGGCGGCTGACGATCTACACCGCACTGTGCCTGGGCCGTCCGTCCTTGGGCGATGGCTTGCAGAAGCGTTTCCTCGAGCCCTTCACCGAACGGGTCTTCGGCGATTATCCGGAGCTGGATCTCCTCGCCGACCTGCGCCGCGACAACCTGCCGGGCAACATTCACATCCAGCAATTTTTCATGCAGCCCGGCAGCCTGCTCAACAGCCCGCCTGCCCAGCAGGATTACGTCAGCAGCAACTACAGCCACGCGGCGCGGGACATCAATGCGGCTGGGCTGAACCTGGTGGCGCAGTTGGTGGCCAGCCATGCCGAGCACCCTGATCGCTTGAGCCTGAGCTGCAACCCGGACATCACCCTCGACCTGTTGCCCATGATCGCCAAGCGCCGCGCCGTCGGGGAAACTATTCTGCTGGTCGGCCAGGTCCACAACGATCTGCCCTATATGCCGGGCGATGCGGAGGTCGGCATTGATACGTTCGACCTGCTGATCGACGAGAAAGACAGCACCACACTGTTTTCCACGCCCAACATGCCGGTAGGTTTTCAGGACCATTTCATCGGGCTGCACGCCAGCACCCTGGTGCGTGATGGCGGCACGCTTCAGATCGGCATCGGTTCGATGGGCGATGCGCTGACGGCAGCGCTGTTGGCCAGGCAGACGGAAAATGATGGCTACAAAGCTTTGCTGGCGGATGTAAATCTCAGCCACTGGGCGCAGTTGATCGAGCGCGAAGGGGGCCTCGAACCTTTCGCCAAAGGCCTGTACGGTTGCAGCGAAATGTTCGTCAACGGCTTGCTGATGCTGTCCGACGCCGGAATCGTGCGGCGCAAGGTCTACCCGGATGTTGAAACTCAACAGCAGGCGAATGCCGGCACCCTCGACGAAGCGGCAACCGATGGCATCTCGGTGCACGGTGGCTTCTTCCTCGGGCCGCGCAGCTTCTACGAACGCTTGCGTGAGTTGCCACAGAGCAAGCGGCTTGAATTCAACATGACCCGCATCAGCTACATCAACGAGCTCTACGGCCAGGAAGAACTCAAGCGGTTGCAGCGTCTCGATGCGCGGTTCATCAACACGGCGTTTACCGTGACCTTGCTCGGCGCCGCCGTGGCGGATCAGCTGGAAGACGGACGTGTACTTAGCGGCGTGGGCGGGCAGTACAACTTCGTGGTGCAGGGGCATGCACTGGCAGGCGCGCGCTCGGTCTTGTTGCTGCGCAGCTGGCGCGAATCCGGCGGCGACGTCAGCTCGAACATTGTCTGGGAATACGGCCACTGCACGATCCCCCGGCATCTGCGCGATGTCGTGGTGACCGAGTACGGCATCGCCGATCTGCGCGGCAAGACCGATGCGGCAGTGATCGAAGCGTTGCTCAATATTTGCGATTCACGCTTTCAACAGGGATTGATCGAGCAGGCGCAAAAAGTCGGCAAGTTGCCGAAGGGTTTTCAGCTTGATCCACGTTTCAGTGATAACCGACCGGAGCGCTTGCAGGGCATTGAGGCGCGGCATCCGAATCTGTTTCCGGAGTATCCGTTGGGTTGTGATTTCACCGACGTGGAGCGGGATGTGTTGCGGGCGCTGAACTGGCTCAAGAGCAAATTCAAGCTGAGTGAAGTGCTGGAGTTGGGCAAGGCAGCGCTGGATGCGCCGGAGCCTGGGGCGTTTCCTGAGCATCTGGAACGCATGCAGCTGAGCAAGCCGGAAGGGTTGAAGGAAGACTTGTATCAACGGCTGTTGCTGGCGGGCCTGAAAGCCACCGGGCAATAACTGCCCATCCCAAAACCAACTGTGGGAGCTAGCCTGCTAGCGATTTCAGTCTGTCAGTCATGAAGATTGTGACTGACACGACGCCATCGCTAGCAGGCTAGCTCCTACAGGGGGGTTGCGGTCCGGCTTTATTCGATGAAGGTCACAACACCGTCAGCCAGCGACTTGACGCGGGCCAGCGATTCAACGCGATAACCCTGCGAATCCAGCTCCGCACGCCCGCCCTGGAACGACTTCTCGATCACGATGCCCAAACCGGCGACGGTGGCGCCAGCCTGCTTGATGATCGAGATCAGCGCCTGGGACGCCTTACCGTTGGCCAGGAAGTCATCGATGATCAGCACGCGGTCGCTGCTGGTCAGGTGACGCGGGGAAATCGCCACGGTGCTTTCGGTCTGCTTGGTGAACGAGTAGACGGTCGCCGACAGCAGGTTTTCAGTCAGGGTCAGGGACTGGTGTTTGCGGGCGAAAATCACCGGCACACCCAGGTTCAGACCGGTCATGATCGCCGGGGCAATGCCCGAGGCTTCGATGGTGACGATCTTGGTGATGCCCGAATCCTTGAACAGCGTGGCGAATTCGTCGCCGATCAGCTTCATCAGGGCCGGGTCGATCTGGTGGTTCAAAAAGGCGTCGACCTTCAGGACCTGGTCGGAAAGCACGATGCCTTCTTCGCGAATTTTCTTGTGCAGGGCTTCCATGAAGCTGTCCTCTGTTGGCGCTTTGTGCGCCCTAAGGTTGTAAAAAAGTGGTCAATTCTAGCGCTTTAACATCGCGCGTATATCCGCCAATGCGCTATTGCCCCGCACGGCTTTGACTTCGGTCGGTGTATCGTCGTTGCCTTCCCACGCCAGATCGTCCGGCGGCAGCTCATCGAGGAAGCGGCTGGGCGCGCAATCAATGATCTCACCATACTGCTTACGCTTGGCGGCGAAGGTGAACGCCAGCGTTTGACGTGCGCGGGTAATACCCACGTAGGCCAGGCGGCGTTCTTCTTCGATGGTGTCGGCTTCGATGCTGGAGCGGTGCGGGAGGATTTCCTCTTCCATGCCCATGATGAACACGTAGGGGAATTCCAGGCCTTTGGACGCATGCAAGGTCATCATCTGCACGCCTTCGGCGCCGTCTTCTTCTTCCTGCTGACGTTCGAGCATGTCGCGCAGGACGAGTTTGCCGATGGCGTCTTCGACGGTCATTTCGCCGTCTTCGTCTTTTTCCAGGGTGTTCTTCAGCGCCTCGATCAGGAACCAGACGTTACCCATGCGGTAATCGGCGGCCTTGTCGCTGGAGCTGTTGGTGCGCAGCCAGTTCTCGTAGTCGATGTCCATGACCATGCTGCGCAGGGCTGAAATCGGGTCTTCGCCCGCGCACTGCTCGCGCACCCGGTCCATGAAACGCTTGAAGCGCGACAGGCGATCGGTGAAGCGGCTGTCCAGATGCTCGCCCAAGCCGATTTCATCGGTGGCGGCGTACATCGAGATCTTGCGTTCGGTGGAGTAGTTGCCGAGCTTTTCCAGCGTGGTCGAGCCGATTTCGCGGCGCGGTACGTTGATCACCCGCAGGAAGGCGTTGTCGTCGTCAGGGTTCACGATCAGGCGGAAGTACGCCATCAGGTCTTTGACTTCCTGACGCCCGAAGAAGCTGTTGCCACCGGACAGGCGATACGGCACCTGGTGATGCTGCAACTTCAGCTCGATCAGCTTGGCCTGGTAGTTGCCGCGATAGAGGATCGCAAAGTCGCTGTACGGGCGATCGGTGCGCAAGTGCAGGCTGAGGATTTCCACGGCCACGCGCTCGGCTTCGGCGTCTTCGTTGCGGCAACGGATCACGCGGATCTCGTCGCCGTGACCCATCTCGCTCCACAGCTGCTTTTCGAATTCGTGCGGGTTGTTCGAGATCAACACGTTGGCGCAGCGCAGGATGCGGCTGGTGGAGCGGTAGTTCTGCTCCAGCATCACCACTTTCAGGGACGGGTAATCGTCCTTGAGCAGCATCAGGTTTTCCGGCCGCGCACCCCGCCAGGCGTAGATCGACTGGTCGTCGTCGCCTACCACGGTGAACTGGTTGCGTTTGCCGATGAGCATTTTCACCAGCAAATATTGGCTGGCGTTGGTGTCCTGGTATTCGTCGACCAGCAGGTAACGCACCTTGTTCTGCCACTTTTCCAGGATGTCGGCGTGCTCTTCAAACAGCTTCACCGGCAGCAGGATCAGGTCGTCAAAGTCCACCGCGTTGAACGCCTTGAGCGTGCGCTGGTAGTGGGTGTAGACGATGGCAGCGGTCTGCTCCTTGGGGTTGCGCGCGTTTTCCAGGGCCTGGGGCGGCAGGATCAGGTCGTTTTTCCAGGCGCCGATCATGTTCTTGATCTCGTCGACGCCGTCTTCGCCCGAGTATTCCTTCTGCATGATGTCGGTCATCAGGGCTTTGACGTCGGTCTCGTCGAAAATCGAGAAGCCCGGTTTGTAGCCCAGCCGCACGTGTTCCTTGCGGATGATGTTCAGGCCCAGGTTGTGGAAGGTGCAGACGGTCAGCCCGCGGCCTTCGCCGGCGCGCAGCAGGGTGCCGACCCGCTCCTTCATCTCGCGTGCGGCCTTGTTGGTGAAGGTCATGGCGACGATGTACTGGGCGCGGATGCCGCAGTTCTGGATCAGGTGCGCGATTTTGCGCGTGATCACGCTGGTCTTGCCGGAGCCTGCGCCGGCGAGCACCAATAGAGGGCCGCCGACGTAGTTCACGGCTTCTTGCTGCCGGGGATTGAGTCGGGACATACGTAAATTCAGAAGTCAGTCACGAAATGGGCCGGCATTTTAACAGGCTCAGCGAATTGTGCTGCTCTGTCCGACTTGTGACGTACAACGCTTTCTGTATTTGCCGGTTTTGTTACTTTCACGCAGGATGCGCAATAAATTTGCGGCTAATGTTCGTAATTCCAGATACAAAGACCGCGTTTTGATAATTGATGTCATTGCCATTGGTTATCGGCACGGCATAATGCCGGTCGCCTACATCTTTGCAGAGTCTAGGGAGCTAGCTTGTCTACGCCTGTCGAACCCTTGCGTTTGCTGTTACTGGCCGAAGAGCCAGCGTGGGCAGCGTTGTTGCGCGAGTGTCTGGCTCCGATGGGGAGCACGGCCGTGCTTATCAGTGCGCCGAGCTGGGACTCGGTCAGCAGTCTGTTCGATGACAACCGCAGCGCGGTGTTATTGACGATCCCGGCACTTCAGCCGGCACCCGGCCGTTGCAATCTGCCGACGGTGTTGCTGCTGGATCACGAGCCCCAGACCCCGCCCGATGGCGTGAGTGACTGGTTGGTGCGCGATCTGCTCGATCACGGCATGTTGCGCCGTTGCCTGCGCCATGTGCGCGAACGTGGCGTGCTGGAAAACACCCTGCAACGCCTGGCCGAGCAAGACCCGCTGACCGGCATCGCCAATCGCCAGGGTTTTCAGACCTTGCTGACAGCGCGGCTGGCGGAAAACGACGGGCGCGGTCTGGCTCTCGGTCACCTCGACCTCGACAATTTCCGTTACGCCAATGATGCCCTCGGTCATCAGGCCGGTGACCGCCTGATCCTGCAAGTGGTGGCGCGGCTCAAGAGCCAGCTTGAGGCCGGCGATCAGTTGGCGCGCCTGGGCAGTGATGAATTTGCTCTGCTGATCGACACTCGTCGCGCTCCCCAGCGTGCCGAGTGGATGGCCGAGCGCATCAGCGAAGCATTGGCCGAGCCTTATTGGGTCGATGGCGAAAGCCTGCTGATCGGCTCCAGCCTGGGCATTGCCCATGCACGGGCCCAGGCCGGTGCGGACCCGCTGATGTGGCACGCGCACATCGCCATGCAACAGGCCAAGAGCACCCAGGGCTGCACCTTTCACATTTTCAACGAACGCATCAACCGCAATGCCCGCAGCATCGCCGACCTTGAAAGCGAACTGCGCCGGGCGTTGCGTCGTGACGAACTGGAACTGCATTACCAGCCACGGCTGAACCTTGAAGACGGGGAGATCGTCGGCCTCGAAGCCCTGGTCCGTTGGCGTCATGCCGAGCGCGGTTTGCTGCCACCGAGTGAATTCGTGCCGCTGGCCGAGCAAAGCGGCCTGATCGTGCCGCTGGGCTACTGGGTGATTTCCCGGGCGTTGCGCGACATGCAGGCGTTGCTTGAACTGGGCTTGCCGCCGCTGCACATGGCAATCAACCTGTCGTTCCGCCAGTTCCAGGACAGCCAGTTGCTCTCGACCCTGAGCCGTTTGATCGCCGAACGCGGTGTCGAGGCGCAATGGCTGGAATTCGAATTGACCGAAACCGCGGTCATGCGTCGCAGCGATCTGGTCAAGCAGACCATGGACGCCCTCGGGCGCCTCGGTGTGCGCTTCTCCCTCGACGACTTCGGAACGGGTTTTTCGTCGTTCGTGCACCTCAACAGCCTGCCGATCACGCTGCTGAAGATCGACAAGAGCTTTGTCGGCGGCATGGAGCAGCGCGAGGAGAACCGCAAACTGGTCCACGCGATGATCAACCTGGCGCACAACCTCAACCTCGAGGTCGTGGCTGAAGGCGTGGAAACGCCGGAGCAGCTGGATTTGTTGCGCGGGTTTGATTGCGATCAGGTGCAAGGGTATTTGATCAGCAAACCGTTGCCGCTGGCCGAGTTGGTGGAGTACCTGACGTTCGACGCCAGACAGCAGCCGATGATGGAAATCGTTAGTTAAGGCGCCACAAGTCACCTGTAGGAGCTGGCTTGCCGGCGATGATGGCCTGACAGCCAGCGATGATGTGACGGTCATCGCTATCGCTGGCAAGCCAGCTCCTACAGGGATCTCAGTCTGGCTGAGCGACTGTGAAACCGTTCCGTTGCGCTGGCTCGCGCTCGATCATCCGTTTCATCTTCCACTCAAATCCAAGCGTCAGGCTCACCGCCGCGCACGCCAGCCCCAGCGCCAAACCCCACCAGACGCCGGTCGGTCCCCAGTTCAGGTGAAACGCCATCCACCAGGCCGCAGGCGCGCCAATCAGCCAGTAGCAACCCAGGCCGACGAGGAACGTGGTCTTCGCATCCTTGAGCCCGCGAATGCAACCCATGGCAATGGTTTGCACGCCGTCGAACAGCTCGAACCACGCGGCCACCGCCAACAGGCTCACCGCCAGACTGATGACTTCGCGGAAGGCCGGGTCATTGTGGTCGAGGAACAGACCCACCAATTGATTCGGCAGCAGCCAGAACACCATCGCGAAACACAACATCGCCACCGCGCCGAAGACTATGCCGACACGGCCAGCCAGGCGTGCGCTCAACAGTTGCCCGGCGCCGTAGTGCTGACCGATGCGCATGGTGATCGCGTAAGAAATCCCCGCCGGCACCATGAACGCCACCGACACGATCTGCAGGGCGATCTGGTGCGCGCCCAGTTGCGTACTGCCCATGGTGCCCATGCACAGCGCGGCGAAAGCAAACAGCCCGACTTCCACCGCATAGGTGCCACCAATCGGCAGGCCCAGGCGCCACAGCTCCTTCAGGTACTGACGGTTGAGTCGCGATAGACCCTGGCGCAGCGGATAGTCGTTGTAGGCCGAGTGCCGACGGATGTGCCACGCCAGTGCCAGCGCCATGAGGTTGGCGACAATCGCCGTCACGAGCCCGATCCCCATCAGCCCCAGTTTTGGCAGGCCGAACATGCCGGTGATCAACGCATAGTTGAGCAAGAAGTTGGCGACCGTACCGCCCACGCTGATGACCATTACCGGTGTTGCGCGGCCGATGGCACTGGTGAACCCGCGCAGGGCCATGAAGCTCAGGTAACCGGGCAGAGCGAACGGCAGGAAGATCAAAAACTGACCGGCCGCGTTGACGTTGGTTTCGGTTTGGCCAAACAGCAGCAGGACCGGTTTGAGGTTCCACAGCAGCAGGCCGGCAACCAGTGCCATCAGCCACGCCAGCCATAACCCGGCCTGGGTCAATCGGGTCGCTCCGAGGATGTCGCCGGCACCTTGCCGGATCGCCACCAGGGTGCCGACCGCGGCAATCACGCCGATGCAGAAAATCGACACGAACGAATAGGTCGCCGCACCGAGCCCGCCACCGGCCAGCGCCTCGGGACTCAGGCGCGCCATCATCAATGTGTCGGTGAGGACCATCAACATGTGCGCCAACTGCGAGGCAATCAACGGCCCCGCCAGCCGCAGGATGGCCCAGAGTTCAATACGCGCTGGATGCTGCATGGTCATCACGCTCGAATATCAGAGAGAACAGGAAAGCGTCGATTCTCGGCGCTTTGCGGGGATTGCACAAAGGGATAAAAAGGATAGATGGCATGATTCAAACTCATGCTGAATAGTTTCTGCTAGGGTTGGCGAGTCCCGCTGTAGGAGCATTCCTGATGTCACGTCGTCTTCCTCCCTTGTATGCCCTGCGCGCATTCGAAGCGGCGGCGCGGCACAGTTCGTTTACCCGCGCCGCCGAAGAACTGTCGATCACCCAAAGTGCGGTCAGCCGGCATATTCGTACGCTGGAAGATCATTTTGCCTGCCGCTTGTTTCACCGCAGTGGCCGCAACCTGCAACTGACCGAGTCGGCCCGTTTGCTGTTGCCGGGTATTCGCGAGGGTTTCACAGCCCTGGAGCGGGCCTGCAACACCCTGCGTGCCGAAGACGACATCCTGCGCATGAAAGCCCCGTCGACCCTGACCATGCGCTGGTTGCTGGCGCGCCTCAGCCGCTTCCGTCATCTGCAACCGGGCAACGAAGTGCAATTGACCAGCGCCTGGATGGACATCGATACGGTGGACTTCAATCACGAACCCTTTGACTGTGCCGTCATCCTCAGCAACGGGCATTTTCCTCCGGACTGGGAGACGACTTTCCTATTCCCCGAAGAGCTGATTCCGGTGGGCGCACCGAATCTTCTGAAGGATCAACCGTGGGACGTTGCGCGCCTGGCCAGCGCCGAGCTGCTGCACCCGACGCCGGACCGCCGTGACTGGCGCAAGTGGCTGGAGCGCATGGGCCTGACCGATCAAGTCTCGCTCAAGGGCGGGCAGGTGTTCGACACACTGGAACTGGGCATGATTGCTGCCGCCCGAGGCTATGGTGTGTCCATGGGCGATTTGCTGATGGTGGCGGAGGATGTTGCGCAGGGACGTCTGAGTTTGCCGTGGCCGACAGCCGTCGCCAGCGGTGAGAATTATTACCTGGTCTGGCCGAAAACCCGCCCTGGAGGTGAACGTTTGCGCCGCCTCAGCGTTTTCCTCTTGGGTGAGGTTCGGGCCATGGAATTACCGGCGGTCGAGCACCTGAGCTGAATCGATGTGGCACTGTGGCTGTGACTGCCTAGGGGCTGGAAAGCCTGGCGCAGACTTGCGGCATGATGTTGACCGGTTTCGTTGAGGCGCCTCTGAGATAGCCATCGCGAGCAGGCTCCAACACTGTATTTGTGATCGACACAAACCCTGTGGGAGCGAGCCTGCTCGCGAATGGGGTCACTTCATTTCAGCATGCTCCCAAGCTAATCACACTTGGCATTGCTGGATAATTCCTTGCTTGCCTGTTTCAACTGGTTGCCCAGTTCAGCCGCGTTGGTGCTGTTGTAAACCCGGCCGCCGGTGTTTTCAGCGATGCAACGTGACGGGCCGCCAACACCGATTTTCACCACGTTGACCCGCAGGCGCGGTTGTTCCCTGGCGATTCGACGGGATACCGCGCAAACGTCCTGCCCGCAACCGTCTTCTCCGTCGACAAACATCACGATAACCGCATCGTTATTGCGCCCGTCGACGGTACTCGCCGCGTGGGCCAGGCTGTCGGCCAGCGGTGTGCCATCGTCGGGAACCAGACCTCGAATCCCGTTGATCAGCCTCGGGCGGTCGCCGAACCTGAACACACCCCGGTCCGGTGTTCTTTCGCAGCCGGCGAAGGTGATCAGGCGTGTGTCGATCTTCGGGTCCAGCCCGTTGATCATGCTGGCCAGCGAGTCCTTGGCGACGTCCATGCGGCTGGGTCTGGCGGTGAGCCGCATGGTGCGGTTCGGGTCCAGGAGCTTGTTGAGGTCACTACCGAAGAACCAGTCCTCGTCGGCTTTCACTGACTTGATGTTCAAGTTCATCGAACCCGAGGTGTCGAGCACCACCACGAATTGCGGGATCTCTGAGTTCGGCGCATTTTTACGGCATGCGAAGTTGTCCAGCGTTGGGGCTGGTGGCGGGGCAGCCACTACCGGTTTGGGTGGTGGAACCGGTTTGGGTGGCGGGATCGGCTTGGGTTCCGGTGCTGGTTTTGGTGGCGGGACCGGCTTGGGTTCCGGTACTGGTACTGGTACCGGTTCTGGCGCGGGTGCTGGTACCGGAGCAGGTTT
The DNA here is from genome assembly GCF_900187435.1 of Pseudomonas sp. Irchel s3b5. Lineage (NCBI taxonomy): Bacteria > Pseudomonadati > Pseudomonadota > Gammaproteobacteria > Pseudomonadales > Pseudomonadaceae > Pseudomonas > Pseudomonas sp. Irchel s3b5. The sequence continues at coordinate 244,848 of NZ_FYDY01000006.1, read as the reverse complement.
CGGTTCCGGTTCCACGACAGGCTCGGGAGCAGGTTCAACCGGTTTCTCAACCGGCGTCACCACTGGCGCCACTGGCGCGACAGGCGGAACCACAACAACCGGCTCACGGTGCAGGAACCACCAGAGCCAGAGCGCCAGAAGCAGCAGCAACAACGCGAGCAAGGCCGCCGCGATCCACCAGCCTCGACGCGATGGCGGCACGACCGGAGCGAGAGGTACCACCGGCGGCACGATCGGTTTGGGCGGACGCAGGTTCCAGCGCACCACCAAAGGCTCACCGTTGAGGCTGTAGAGTTTGTCCAGCTCAGGCGCGCCGAGCAGGCTGCGCAGGTCATCCGCTTCCGTCGGTTGACCGCGTTTTTGCAGTTCGTCCGCCAGCTGTCCAAGGGACGTCTGTCGCACTTCATAGGTTTCCAGCAACCGTCGTTGCGCGTCCTCGTTGAGGTCGGCATAGGGCGTGGGTTGGCCGCCCAGTTCGGTCCACCATTCCAGCACGTCGCCGCTGCCCATTCGCGGGATGGCAAACAGACTGGCGACGGTCGGCGGAAAGTGTTTCTGGATGAGGGCGACTTTGGCTTGCAGCGTACTCATCCCCTCCGATGTGGCTTGCGCATCCCTGATGACCCGCTGCATGACGACGATTCCTGAAAAAGTGCAGGCATCCGTCGGGATGCCCTGCGGGGTGAAAAGTTACTCTTCGTAGCCGAGGCTGAATTGCAGCTGATTGACCTTCTTCTGCAACGTTTTCAGCTCTTGCTGCTTGGCCGCCAGCGTCGCTGGGGTTGATTGGGTCGTTGGCGCCGCTTGCGAAGCCTTGAGCTGCTTCTCGAGGTCGGCAATTTGCTTCTGCACCTGGGCTTCATTGCCACGGCGGGCCTTGAGCGAGGTCAGCAGTTGCGCCAGCGACTGATTCAGCGCCGCCTGGGATTTCTGCTGGCTGGCCAGATCGGTCTTGGTGCTGAGTTGTTGGGCCTGAATGTTCTCGTACACCTGATGGAACATTGCGTTTTGCTGGCGGGACTCGCTCAGGGCCAGTTCCTTCTGCTTGACCTGATCGCTGTAACCACCGGAGTAGTCGCAATTCATCTTGGTCAGCATGCTGCTGTCGCGATTGGTTGCATCGCACTCGCCGGGCGCGGTCGCGCAACCGCTCAGGGCCAGGACGGCGGTGATAACCACCAGTTTTCGTAGCGTCATGTGCTTAGCCCAGTGTGATTGCGGAGCGTTGGCTGTACAGAGCATCGACTTCCTTCTGGAGGGTGACGACTTTCTGGTTCATTTTCTGAATGTTCATGTCCACCTGCCTGATCTCGGCGCTGGTGCCTTGTGAGCGCTCGGCGTCTGCCACTTTGCTGTACTCGGTGACTTTGGTACGCATGTTGGCAAGGTCTTTACGCAGGCGTGCGATGTCCGAATCGATCCCGGCGATTTGCGCCTGAGCCCTGGACTTGTCGACCCTCTTGTTGGCGATGTCCTTTTTGATCTGGGCGATTTGCGCCTGGTCATCATTGATCACTTGCTGAGCGGTCGCGGTACGGGCGATCACCTTCTGCGTGTCTTGCTCGACGTCGCTGTTCATTTTCGCCAAACGGGTGGTGGTGTCGGCGTATTCGGCGCGACGTTGATCCAGGTAATAGTTGGCGCCCATGGCCACGCCGCACGCGGTAATACCGGCGGCGACGACGCACACGGTTTTGTTGTTGCTGTTGGACAGTGCGCAAGCGAGGATGGCGACACCGGCGCCGACGGCGCAGGCCTGGTATCCGGACTTGCTGAAGAAATCTGCGTCATTGCCCTGGGTCAGGCGCGGGTCGGCACCGTCGCCCTCGCCGAGCATGGAGCTGCCAGTGTTGGCGCAACCGGTCATTAGCAGGCTGCCGGCGACTACGAAAGCGATCTGTAGCTTGAAGCGAGTCCAAAGGCTGCGCGACATGGTGAAACTCCTACATAACGGTGTTGACGCGTTGTTATTGAGTGACGGTTTTGCAGCTGGTCAGCCAGGCTTCAGTGTCGATTTTCTGCTTTTGCAGGAACGCCTTCTGATTGGCCCAGTGGGTGCGCAAGTAAGGCTTGAGGTCTTGCAGCTGTTTGTTGCGGCTGATGATTTCTTCCATCACCGGGACTTGCGTTTCAAGCAGTGGCTGGCCGTACAAGGTAGCCGATTCCACCAGGCTACTGGCGTAGTAACGGCTGAGTTTGTGCAGGCGATCCTTTTGCTCTTCGAGCTTGCCTTTACGCATGTCGCAACTGGCGTCTTTGTCCGCGCCTTCGCAATTGAGCTTGTAGTTTTTTTGCAGGAAGTCCACGTACTGGCCATCGTCGAGCATCTTGGTGCACAGGAAAGCACCCAGGTTGAGGCTGGCACGGATCGCCTGGTCGCGGGTTTCTTCCTGCTGCTGGTTGCTGGCACGCAGCTGGCTTTCCAAGGCCTTGAGTTTTTCCTTGAGCGCTTTGTCTTCGACGCCCGAGGCGAGGCTGTTCAGGGATTGTACGGTGCCTTTGTCGGCGGATTCGGGGTCCTTGCTGCCGGTGCCGAGTTTCTTCCAGCTGCTTTCGATGCTGGCGACCCGTTCGCGAGAGGTGAGGGTCGGTGAGACCATGACCAAGCGCAGGCCGGTGGTCTTGTTTTTCACCTGGCCTTCGGCGTTGTAATACGGCTCTTCCTGGCGCAATGCCGTACGCAGGTCGGCTTGCGCGGTCAGGTAGTTGCCGCCACGGACGACGTAGCCGCCGGCCTGACCGTGCTGGCGGTCGAGTTTGTTCAGGCGAAACGGCTCGAACATCATTTCGTCGACGTTACCGAGCATGTCATGCAGGCCCAGCGAGTTGGGCTTTTGCAGACCGGTCAATTGCACTTTGCCGTTGGACGATTGCGCCCCGGCGAACCACTCGTAGGCGTTGATGCCTTCAGGCATCGGGTAGTGCGTGTCGCGGAATTCAGCGGCACTGACTTCCAGCCCGCCGCGTGCGGCGAACTCCCATTCGACTTCGGTTGGCAGGCGCAGAAAGCCTTGCGCGCCGTCTTCCTTGGGCAGCTTGCCGGCGGCGTTTTTGCGCAGCCACAGGTTGTACTTGTCGGCGGCGTCGATGGCTTGCACCCAGCTCACCGCCGTTTGCGGCAAGCGCATCTTGGTGGCGGCGGTGGGGCAGGTCGCTTCGGTCAGCGCGGCGTATTGCAACTGACTCATCTCGTACTTGGCCATCAGGTAGTAGCGGGATTTGTCGTTCTTGGCCCCGGTAAAACTGCCGGCGATAAAGGTCGGACGGGTCTGTTCGACATAGCCGTATTCCGCGCCGTCCTGACCGATGTTGATCGGGTAGTCATCCAGCGGGCCGGCGACCGGAATGAACACCTTGCGAAACACCATCGAGCCTTCGCAGGGCATTGGCAGCACCACGTCGGCGGCGTCTGGCATCGGGTTGTAATACTTCGCTTCCCAGCCTGCCGCCGAGGCGCAAAGCACGTAGCCGAGGCTCAGGGGCAACAGCAAGCCAAAACGTTTATAGCTCACGCAGACTCTCCGCAGGTTGGATGTTGATGGCTCGCAGGGCGCCGATCGCGGCCACCCATGCAGCGACCAGGAAGGTCAGGAGCAGGGCGGCAACGCCATGCCAAGCGGTAATGTGGCAAACGAAGGTGCCGGTCGCCTGGCTGTTGCCGAGCAAGTAGTCGAACAAATGACTGCCCACAGCATAAAACCCCAGCCCGCCAATGTAGCCGGCAAGGCTCAGCACCAGCGCTTGCAGGACCACGAAACCGCCAACGGCCCGGCGTTTGAAACCCAGCAGGCGCAGGACCGCCAGGCTTTTGCGTTTACGGTCGATGTTGGCCAGGAACGCGCCCACCATCGACGCCACGCAGCCGATCAGTGCCGCCATGGCGATTACACCGAAGATCAGCCCCAGCACATGGTTGATGGCTTTGACGTTGTCGATGTCGGCCAGTCGGCTGGAGGTTTCGATGTGTTGTTCGTTGAGCCAGTGTTCCAGCGGTGCGACCTGATCGATGTCGCGCGCATAAACGCGGGCGCGGGCATACAACGGTTGCAGATTACCCTGAGGCTTGCCGGTGTCAACGCCGAACCCACTGACCTGGTAGCCGTCGCGAAAGCGCTCCAGATCCAGCAGCAGCGGCGGGGCGACAAACCCGGCAGCGCGACCGAAGCGGGCACCGTCGAGCACGGCCAGTACCGTCAGCGTCATCTCGCCACGTTCATTGACACCGTCCAGGCGGCGCAAGGCCCGCATCTGCACGCTGTCGCCTACCTTGGCCTGCAAGCGTTGCGCTGCGCTGGCGCTGAGGATCACTTGATTGCCGACGGGGTTGAGTGACGCCAGGTTCAGTTGTGGGTCGCCCGGCTCGGTCGCGATGATTTCTGCGCCTTCGACAAACCGTTGCATGCCAATCTGCAAGTCAGCCTGGGTATTGAGGGAGCGGGTCTGGCCGAGGGCAAAACCGGTCTCGGGGCGCTGGCGCAAACGCTCGATCCAGGCCGTGTCGTAATTGCCGTTGCTGAGCATTTTCACTTCAAGGTTGCGCGGGTCACGCAGCAGTTCGTCCTGCAGCTGGCTGACCACCCCGTGTTTGAGCCCGAACAGCAGCAATAACGGTGCGATCACCGCCACCAGGGACGCGGCGATGCACAGCGAGACCTTGCGGTCGTGCCAGAGGTCTTGCAGCGCCAGTGAGCCCAGCAGGTGCAAGCGATCAGTCCATCGGTTCAAACAGAGTCTCTCCCTGGCGGCTGATAGCGCCGAGTCGCGGCAAGCCGAAATCTTTCAGCAAGGCCCAGTCATGGGACACAACGAGTGCGCTCAGGCCCATGCTCGACACCAGGCTCAGCAGCAACTCGAACAAACGCCGGGCACTGTGAGGGTCGAGCGCGGCGGTCGGCTCGTCGGCCAACAGCAGCAGCGGTTCATGGGCAATTGCCCGAACGCAGGCCACGCGCTGGCGTTCACCGATCGACAAGGCCTGTGGTTGTTTATCCAGCAACCCTTGCAGGCGCAACACATCAACGGCGTGGTCGATGTGCTCGCTCTTCGCCGGCATCCCGAGCAAACGGCGCGGCAGGCTGATGTTGTCCCGCACGCTCAGGAATGGCAGCAAGCCGCCGCTCTGCAAAATGAATCCCAAATGCCGTGAACGCACCGCTGCCAGAGCAGGCTGGTCGTCAGTCGCCAGCAGATGGGCGATATCCTGAGCGGGCGCCGCGCCCAGTCGAAAGCGCTCGAGTTCCACTGGCGCGAGCAACAGGCCGATGGCTTCGAGCAACGTGCTTTTGCCACTGCCGCTTTCGCCGGTGATGGCGAGGATTTCCCCGGCGCCAACCTGCAAGTGCGGCAATCGCACGTGATGAGCCTGTGCGCCTTCACCACGGCGCACCAGCAGGTTCTTGATATCAAGCATGGGCGTCTCGTTAAGGCATCATTTCCAGTGGTACGGGGTAGACGTTATCCCGCGCATCGCTGTCCTTGGCCAACGCTACCCAGCGGTCGACATCGGCGTTGTAACGCTGGTAATGCCGCAGTTTGGTGTTCAGCGTGCGGATGAATTTCTCTTGCGCCAGACCGTCCCAGCTCTTCCAGGTCTCTTCATCCAGGTTCAGCACTTCACTGTGATAAGGCAGGTCTTCGAGGTATTCGCCGAGGACGCCCATGTCCGCCAGTTTGGCGTTGCCGTTCTGTTTGAGCTGATTGGGATCGGCGCCCATGGTCGCCGCCACGGAACGCAGGCGATCGAACATTTCCGTCGGCGAAATCAGGCCTTCGTTGGCGGCATCGAGAATCTGCTTCATCACGTCGCTCAAGTCGCTGAGCTGGGATTTGGTCAGCAGCACCCGCACATCGGTGGTCGGAATGTTCTGCTTGATCAGGTCGCGGTCAGTGATCCACGCCTTGAACACCGGCGGGGCCTTGCTGTTGGTCTTCTCGCCGAGGTAGGCGAGTTGCATGGCGTGGCCGATCAGCGCCGCGTCTTCGAGCATTTTCTTCTCGGCCGGGTCCTGCTTGGCATTCGCCGCGCTGCCGATGGCGTCCTCGCCCATGTAGGCGGCTTTCACCTGTGTCGTGATCGCACCGGCCAGGGCGTCAACCTTGCGCCCGAATTCTTGCACATCCCCAGCATTCACCGGGTAGTACAGCGAGGTATTGGTGCCCGGGTAGGTCGACAGGTTCTGGTACTGCGCCTCGGCCTTGGCGTGGTCCTTGGCCCCGGCCGGGGTTTTCAGGTGCAGGGTGTAAATCGCCACGCCCGGGTTGGCGGCTTCCATACGCACCTGTGAGGCACTCAAACCGGTCTTCGACAGCTTGTCGTCACCTTCGATGGCGCCCGCGTCAGTGATCAGCACCACGTAGCGCGCGCCGAACTGGTTCCAGTCGACCTTGTCGATGCTCTCCATGACGCCAGCAAACGAGTCTTCATCGAAACTGCTGCTCGACACGGTAGCCTGCTTGAGGTCGGCGATTTTGGCGAAGAAGTCGGCGCTGTCTTTCACCCTGGTAGGGTCGGCGTACATTTTGGTGGTGTATTCCAGCCCAGGTACCGCCTGGGTGTTGGAGCGGAAAGCCACCAGGCCGAATTTGACCTGCTTGCCGAGATTCTGCGCTTCAATCTTCTGGTAAACCTTGCGGATCGCCTCGCGGGTGCGGTCGATGTAGGGGTCCATCGAAATCGTCGAGTCGATGACAAATACCACGGCCGCACTGAATTCCTTCAGCTGGTTGGCCTTTTTCTCTTCGGCTTCCTTGCTGCCGGCAGCGCTGGTTGCAGCACCACCCTTGGCGCTCTTGTCATCCGGCTTGCTGACGGAGGCGACGTTGAGCAGGCGCGTGCGGAAACCGCTTTCGGTCATGACTTCTTCGCCACTGAGCACCGGCAGCAGGTAGAACTGCTTTTGCAGGTCGACGAAGTATTCAGGTTCTTCAGCCAGTACGCCCGGTGCTTGCTGGCCCTTTTTCAGCGTGGCCCGCAGCGGCGCGACTTTGCTGACCGGGTCCGGTGCATCAAGAATGCCTTCGACGGTGGCGCGGTCCTTGAAGAACAACAGCCGGTCACGGTTGGCCGGATTGGTGAAGGCCAGCGTCAGCTGCATCTTCCAGTCGGTGGTGCAGCTTGCAGGCAGCCAGCCAATGGTTTTGCCATAGCTGTCGGGGCCGACTTTCAGCCATTCGGCGTTGCCTGCTTGCGCGCGCTCGTACACATAAAAGCGGCTGAAGACGGGTTGTGCGTCACCTTCGGTACCGCCCGCCGTCGGGCTGGTCTTGCAGCCCGGCGTGGTCAGCACGCGTTGAAACAGGGTCTTTTTACCGGCCTGGATCAGCGGTTTGTCACCGGCCTGGGACAGCGGGCTGATGCACAGTGCGAGCAAGGCGGCACCGCTCAGCAGGAATCGACTCATGGGCGAACGGATCACTTCTGCAACTCCTCGAAGCGCTGCTTGGCTTCGGTGTTGTTCGGGTCCTGGGTGAGGATGGTTTCGTACCAGTAGGCGGCGGTGGCGTTGTCCGCGGTCGGGAAGCACTCGCTGGCCTTCAGGTATTTAGGGTCGTATTCGCGGGCATAAGCATTGGCGATCAGCGTGTCACCGGCCTGGGCACGGTTGGCGTACAGACGCTGGGCGACGCCGCAGTGTTTACCGGCCTTGGCCTGGTTGATGATCTCCAGCAACCTGGCGCTGTCGGGGGCCGCCTTGATGCAGGTCTGGACGAAGGTCAACTCGGGCAGACTGTTCATGCTGTCGAGGGTGCAGGCTTGAGCATCGGCGCCGGCGGGTGCGGCGGCAGTGGCGGTAACCGCAGGGGCCGGGGTGCGTTTGTAGAACCAGAATCCGGCACCCGCTGCCAGCAACAACACCACAATCAACAGACCGATCAGGCCTTTGTTGCTTTTCTTCACCGGTGGAGGCGGCGGCGTGTAGGCGGGCTCGGTGAGCACCGACTCCAACTCCACTTCGGGTTCGGCGGTGGACAAGACCAGTTCAGGCATGTCCGGGATCTCCGGGATCTCCACCGGTGGTACGCTCGGCGTCGTCAGTTCGGCGCTGCCGTAGGTCGAGCGCGTCTGGCCGCCGGCCGTGGACGGCAGCAGCCCAACGCCTGGGCGAACCACGCCTTTATCGGCATGACCGTGGTTCTGTTGGCGCAGTTCGATCTGGAATTGCGAATTGGCGCCGCCTTCCAGCAGCGGGTCGACCACGTTCGGGCCGACCTGCGTTTCCAGGGCTTCGTCGTTGGCCGTGAGGTTGAAACGCGAGACCTTGAACCAGAATGGATTGTTGCTCCAGGTCTTGTGGTCCTGGAGGTAAAAACCGTCCTGGTTACGCTGAATGGAAAACTCCAGTTGTTCCTCGTCACCCTGCCATTTCTTCACAGTGAGGCGGGCCTGGCCAGGCACATTGGGCTCTAACGCGAGCAGGTCGACACGAATGGGCATTGCTTATCTCGCTGCGAAGGCTGTGAGCACTTGGCCCAGCCGTTCGTTCTGTTCAGGGGTGATTTCTCGTCCGGCACCATGGCCGGCATTGTCCTGCGTGATGTAGGCCAGGCCCGAGAGCCAGTCGCCCAGATACCGCTGCGCCTGATTCGCCGGTTGCGCCGGCAGCACGGGCACTTGTCCCGGGCCAATGTCGGTGTAGAACGAAAACAATGGCTCCTTGGCCCCGGCGCGGCTGTTTGGGCGCTCGCTCACCGGTTTCTGGAGGTAGCCGAACCAGGACACGTAATCGCGCAGCACCCGTTGCACTTCCAGTACCTGGCGCTCGACCAGTTGATCGCGCCGCGCGCCGCTTTGTGCACGTTTGAGGACGGCGCGGCTCAGTTGCCCCGGCAAGTCCTGGCGATAACCGGCGGTGATCAGTTCATCGACCACCGCTTCCAGCAAGGCCTTTTCCAGCCCCAGCAGGTTGAGCAGGCTTTGCCGGGTGGTCAGTTCACGCAGGTGTGCGATCCAGGCCTTGAACGCCGCTTTGGCGAAACGGTGCTCGTTGCTTTGCAGTTCGGGCGCCGGGGTGCCGGTTTTGCTGCTGACGGGCGCTTCGTGGCTGAGGTCGTCACTGAAATCGAAATTGAAACCGGCGTCGTTGCCATACAGGCTCTGGCTCGGTGTCGGGGCGACCGGCTCTTTCGCGGCCGGCACGTCATCGGTTTCGTACACGCCGCTGAGGTACAGGTCGCGGACCTCTTCGCTCGGTATGTCGAGTTGATCGATCAATTCGCCAAGTACTGCCGGACGACGACCCAGGCCTGTCAGAATCATTTGCGCCTTGGCTTTCTTGGCGGCTGCGGCGCTGTCGTCGTCGGCGTGGTACCAGGTGCTGAGGCCGTGAGTGGTCAGACCTTCGAGGCATTCGCTCAATTGCTCGCGGATGCGCTGCAATTTGAATTCGATATTGGCCACGCCTTTGAAACTGCCGCTGAAGTGGCTGATGCCACCGTCATCGTTGCGCAGCATTTCTGCCCAGGCGTTGGCCGGGTTCTTGATGTGTTTGCACACCAGGGCGTTGCTGGCAAAGCTGGAACCCAGTGCGTCGACACGTTCTTGATAGATGGCGTTGAGGCCGGTTTCCGCGCCGGTCGCGTCTTGCCCGATGAACGCCGCGTCCATACGCGGTTTGCGCACCAGGTAGGTATTCTGGAACGGTGTGCCGGCCCAGTCGTTCATCCAGCTCAGGCTACCGAAGCGCTCCAGCATGGTCAGCTTGACCATGCCGTTCCAGCTCTCGTCGTACTGATCGGGTGTCAGGCTGAGGGAGTTGGTAATGCGCAGGTCGAGCATGGTCAACGCCCAGATCAGCCCGGTGTCGCGCTTGCTGCGAGCGGCCGAGTCGGCGCCCTGGGTTTTTTCGATCCAGCGGGTCAGCACCGGGCCCACGTCGTTGACGTCGCTTTGCTTGGTCGAACCGGTGCAGACCACCAGTGCGTTCATTTCCTGGTTGTCGGTGTAGCGTTCGAACAGATAGGCGACCTTGCCGCGAAGGATCAGCTGGGAAACGGAGTTGTCCTTGGCGGTGGATTGCGGGTCGTTGGAATTGGCGATCTCGTGCAGTTTCTGGCGTCCGCGATAACCGGGGAAGTCCAGCAAGTCGACCTGATTGACGATGTCATCAACCGGCGCTTCGATCAGGGGGAAGGTCATTTCGGCGGTCAGCGCCGCCAGTTGCGCGACAGGTATCGCCTGACTGTTTTGCAGGCGATCGCCAACCAGCGGTCGAACATCGATCGGCAAGTCCTGCGGGCTGCCGAAGCGTTCGAGGATGTCGACGTTCATGATGCTGTCGCGCTGGCTGTATGTGTCGTTTTCGAAACTCACCAAGGCCTTCAACGGTGCGAACACGGTCTCGGGCAGACCCAGCTTGTGCAGCGCGCCGGCCAATTGCTGGTACACGCGCGTCAACTCGCTTTGCTCGCCCCAGAGAATCGAAAACAGCTCGGCCCGTTCCTGGAAATTCAGGCGTGGCGCCAGTTGCAACGCTTTGGGCCAGTACAGGTGCTCAAGCTTCTTCACCGAGTTGCGGAAATTGTCACGCAGGTAATCCCACAGCGACACCAGATCGTCGGCATTGACCCCCGTTTGCAGCGGGCCGGTTTCGCGGCCCTCGAACGGTTTGAGCGCGCGCTGGATGCGTTCTTCGTCGATCTCGTAGGAAATCCGTTCAAGGTCGAAATCCTTGAACCAGGCGTTGGCGAGAATCTTTGCCAGCTCGATTTCCTTGAACAGCGTGAGTTCTACCGGGAAGTCCTTGTCCTGGCTTTCCGTCGCCCGACGGCTGAAGCGCGTTACCAGGCCGGTGGCTTCCTTGCCACCACCCACCGGGTTGATGTGCTTGATGAAGTCCAGGCGATGGTCGCCGAACTCGGTCTCCAGCTTGCCGTTCTGACCGGCGGCGAGGGCCGAAATCAGGTAGGACTTGCCAGCCTGGGACAAACCGAAAAAGCCAATGGTCATCGGCGTACAGGCCACGCGACCGAGGCTTTGGGCCAGGTTGCGGGCGCGGTGCAGGCGGATGTTCAGGTTGTCGGCTTCGCTGTCCAGACGCGGCGCATTGCCGCGCGTCTGGCCTATCCAGTCCAGCGCCTGACCGGCGCCTTCATAAACAGCGGCCCAACTGGCAGAGAGCTGAGTTTGATCGGGGGTCAGGTCATTCATTTGCGTTTCACACTTCCACTGTCGAGCCAGTACTTGGTCTCGCTCAGGCCGGCGTCGAGCATGGTGTTGAGTTCCAGTTCGAGGTCGCTGCGCGGGTTGAAGTTGACGTTGTTGCTGTTGGATTCGATGTCGCGGACCGAGAGGCGGTCGCTGACCAGATCCTGTTTGCGTGTGTATTTGTCTGCCGGTTTGACCTCGAACCGTACCTTGAGCAGCGGCGCGCTGCCGTTTTCACCGATTGCCCGGGAAAACTTCTCCCGACCGGCCTTGGTGAACCGCAAGGTGTACAGCGGCGAGGCGGCCCAACGGTCGGTGGCCAACTGGCGGAAACCGAGGCGCAGGTCACCGCGCATTTCCAGCTGTGGTGTGTCGGCGCCGTCGCCCGTGCCGATTTCCGGCAGCTTTATTTTGTAGTCTTCGGACTGGATGTCGCGGTACAGCACGTCGGCATCCTTGATCACGTTGTTCAGGTCGATGACGCCGATGTGCTTGACCGTCGAATACGGCTTGAGCGCCGATGCCCGGAAGTAGAAGTTCGGCACGCTGTGGTTGGCGCACAACAGGCAGAGCATGGCGCCGACCGAGGCGGTGCTTTTCGGGTCGTCGATCCGGCCGTTCTTGTGAAACGGATACCAGCCGCCGGTACGGTAGTTTTGCAGCGCCAGAATACGCCCCGGCGGCAGCGGCAACACCTTGCGAATGAACGCCTGGATGCCGGGCAGGCGCGAAGGACGGCCGGTCAGCAGCAAAACATCACACGGGTAATGCGCGACCACTTCACACAGCGCACCAAGGATCTTGGTGATGTTGATCTGATCATTGAGGAACGCGGCGTGGAGCTTTTGCAGGTCGAAGCTGATCGGCGCGGCATACAGGTCGAAACCGCTTTGACCGCCGACATCGCGACGCACGGCGGCATTGACGTAGTCCAGCACGGTCTGGCTGATTGCGTTGTCACCGAGCAGTTGGCGGTAGCTTTGCGGGGTGACTGCTTGCGGGACCTGCGGATCGTAATGCTCGTACGCCTTGAGCAGTGCCAGGCCCAGCGGGGCGAACACCTGGAGGTTCAATTGCTGGCGCAGGATCATGTCCTGGGCGCTGACCGATTCATCGCCACACAACCGTGACATCAGCGAATCCGCAGCTTTCACGCCAGCGTTCTGCAAGGCTTTTTCGAAACTCGGCAGGACGAAGTCCTGAATCACGTCCAGCAGGATGTCGTCACCGGCCACTTTGAAACCATCGCGAAAACGCTGTTCGGGCACGATGTGCACGTTGCTGCCGCTGCCGGTATTACCCGCGCGGTCGAGGCGATAGTCGGTGATCACCAGGTCGGTGGTGCCACCGCCGATGTCGATGGTCGCGAGGGTGATGCGTTGGCGGTCGGCCTTGTCCGGCCGGGCGATGGTGTCGAAAAACTCTTCCGGATGACCGGCGAAGTTCTCGTTGACCTCGGTGTACAGGTACACCAACTGGCCGCAGGACGCTTCGTCCCATTCCACGCGGATACTCGGGATCGGCGTGCGTGGGCTGACGGCCTGATCCTGATGTGGATCTTCCTCGCCGGCATGCCAGCCGAGGCTTTTCCACACCAGGCCGATGGCTTGCAGCATGCGTTCGTTGAGGATGCTGCGCTCGGCCTGCGGCATGCCCGGCGGTACGGTCAGCGTGATGCTGTTGAGTTGGCGCGGCACGCGGGTGTGACCCTGGCGCGAACGCTGGGCCGGGCTGTTGATTTGCGACAGCGCCTGGGCCAGCACTTCGGCGAGCATGAAGGTCATTAGCGAGCTGCGTGAATAACGCGGCATGAACACCGGCAGACGATCGTCTTCTTCGAGGCTGTATAGCGCCTCGCCGGTTTCGTTGATCAGGTGCGAGAACGGCGCGGCGGTGGCGTACGGCTCGTTGTCGGTCTTTATGTACGAGCAGTTGAAACGCCAGCCGTGGCCATAGGCGTTTTCGTCCCACAGATAGCGTTTCGGGCTGGACAGGCCGGTGGAGCCTTCGGTGCCGCGACGACGACTGGCCAGACGACTGGCCTCATTGCCGACGCGGGCAATCGTCGCCCATTGGAACGCATCGTGACGACCGCTCTTGACCGAGCAGTGGTCTTTGCCGAAATACGCCTGGGCGAACTCCACGCGGCTTTCAAACGGCAGGTTGTAGGTGTGTTCGGGGGTGATCAGGTCACGCAGTTCCAGCACGTAATTCTGCTTCAGTCCGGAGCCGGCCTGACCGTGGTTTTCGATCAGGATGCCGCAGGTGCGCGAGTTGCCGACGTCCAGCACCAGGTCCACTGGAATCGGTTTGACCAGGCCATTGCTATCGTTGGCGACCACTTTCAGCTCAGGGATTTCAACTTTCGCCCGGGCTTTCGACGGCTGGGCGGATGACGGTTTGCTCAACAGGCTGAGCAAGTTGAGGTAGTGCGCCAGGTGATAGTTGGCACGGATATCGATGTCCAACTCTGCGCGCGAACGGTGGGCATTGCCCTCATTGAACACTTCCAGCAACCACTCGTTGACCCACGGCTGTGCCAGAAACCAGCGGGTTTCGCTAGCCTTGGTCGCCAGTTTGAAAGATACGCCGGAGCTGATGTCTTCTTCGTTTGGCGCCAGATATGCAGTGCCGTCACGCTTGGGCATCACACGGCTGTCGAACGCCATCGTCAGGCGGTGGGTGTTGCCGTCGATGTCGGGAGTTGCCAGTTTCACCAAGCGCATGCGCGACCAGTTGGTAGGGCCTTCGTCGAAGCGATGCGGCGGCATGAAACGGAAAAACGGGGTCGGCAGCCAGATACCGTCGAGTAAATCGAGGCTGCTTTTCATGTCGACGCTGAACGCAGGTTTGGCCTTTTCGACCTTTTCCGGTTCGGGCTCGTAGAAAAAGAAGTCTTTCTCTTCGTTATACGCCAGGCGGCAGATCAGCCCGCTGATCATCGGTGCGAACTCACCCGCCGGTTCCTTGCGGGGATCCAGGCGCAGGGCGAAATCCATGAACTGGATGCCGGTGTCGCTGACCAGCGTGACGGTGTCTTCGAATTGAGTGACTTCAGGCAACATGTCGGGTTATTCCGTTTTTATTCGGCCACTTGCCGCATGGACATGGGGAATTGATCTTTTCCGTAACCGCCGGTGCAGTCCGCGACCGTGGTCGCCCCTGGGCGGCAGTTGACCTTGGGCATGTCGTAAGTGCTGCCATCGCCGCAAACGGCCTGGCCCTGACTGTCGATGGCCAGGCTGCCACCCTTCATAGTAGCGCTCACCGGCCCACTGCATTTCGAGCCGTCGGCCTGGTGTACGGTGACTTGGCCCTTACCGTCCTTGAGCTGGTATTCCAGACGCAGCGGTTTGCCGGTTCGGCGGTCCTGTATCCCGGCGCCTGCGTTGTACTGGCCGTCGAGGAACTTGGCGGCTCCGTCGGCGACGTCTGGTGGGATGCTCAGGGGAGGGCCGGCTTTTGCGGCGGCGGATTTTTCTGCCTCGGGCGATGTGACATCCGGCGGCGCGGTTTTGTTTTCGGGGGGGGCGGCTTTGTTTTCGGCTGCCGGGTCTTTGGCCGGGTCTTTGGTCAAGTCGGCGGGTGCTGCGTCAGCCTCGTTACCCTCGACGCCCGGCGTTTCCACACCCTGTGTTCCGGGCACGACGGTGCCGGTTCCTGTGGTGGAGCCTATAACGGTGCCTGTCACAGGAACGCCATTGAGCGTCGTGACATTGCCGGGCAGTTGCGGCTCTTCCAGTTGTTTTTCCACCGGAACGATGCCCTCAGGCAGCAGGTCCACAGCCACTAATGGAATCGGGACGCAACCGCGCAGGCCGAGCAACAGCCACAAAAGCAGCAGCAGGAGCGGCAGCAGCAACAGCCACCACCACCAGCGCCGCCACCACGGACGGGCAACTACCGGCGCAACAACAGGCGCTTCGACCACGGGTGGCAGCGTGAATGCGGGCGGAACTTGATAGAGGCAGTGCAGGGGATCGCTAATGCCGCTACCAGCATGCTCGAACCCCCAAAAGGTCAGCACCGGTTTGCCTTGCACCAGATAGACAAAATTTTCGTCAGGGAAATGAATCACTCGCTTGAGTAGCTTGCCAAAGACGGCTTTGTCGCCTTGCTGCTGCTCACCGGAATCAGTGACCAGGAAACGCTGGCTCAATTCCTCGAGTGCAGTCTTGAGGGCTTCAAGTTGGCGGCGGGCAGGGGCGCGCTCTTCTTCGGTCGCGCTGCTCCACGGGATCACATCGCCGTCGAGGGCGCTGTACCAATCGATCTGGTTGCCGAGCTCATCGCTTTGAGGAATGGCCAGATGATCGACCAAATCGGGGTTCTTGCGGCGAATGGCTTCGCGCAATTGCAGGGCTGCCCGGTAGACCGGTTGACCTGTTTCGCCGAGGGCAGTGAATGACCCGCTCTTACCGCTGCGTAATAGTGCCCCGCGCATTCAAACTCCATACGATCCGTTGCGCAAAAATGACAGACAAATGCGTCTGTACTTGCTCCTGCAATTAGCGGGCGACCTTAGTGTCATCATGACATCGCCGTCAATCTGCCGGAGCTTCAACCGTATGAGACTAACGTAAGCGTGCGGAGGTTGCATAAGGTCAATTTTAATTGGCTTGGGAAGGCTCGGGCGTAAGCTTTATTAAACCTGATGAATCGTTTCATTCGTCATGATTGGAGTTCACCGCTCAAGGACGTGGATCCATTTTTCATCGAACTCAACGGTCGTGGCGGTCTGGGCTGGAGCGCCCGCATCAGCGGCCACTCGATTGAGTGCCGAAGATTGGGTGAAAGAGCAGATCAGTTGGTGCTCGGCCGATACTGCAGCGCCTCAGCCAGATGATCGCGGGTGATGCCTTCAACTTGCTCCAGGTCCGCCAGGGTCCGTGAGACTTTAAGCAGTCGATGGGCCGCTCGCAGCGACAAGGTCAATCGCTCACATGCCGTTTCCAGCCAGGTTTCGTCGGCTGTGGATAACTTGCAGTGTTCGCGCAGGCCCGGCAGATCAAGGAAAGCGTTCGCGCAGCCCTGGCGTTTTTGTTGTCGCTCTCGGGCGTTGGCAACCAGCACTGCGGCTGTTGCGGTGTCATCACCGGGTTTCAGCGCAGGGTTCAACGCTGTGGCTTCCCGAGCGACGGTCAAGTGCAGGTCGATTCGGTCCAGCAGCGGTCCCGACAGTTTGTTGCGGTAACGCTGGACCATGTCCGGTGTACAACTGCATTTGCCGCTGGGCTCGCCAAGATATCCACAGGGGCACGGGTTCATCGCGGCAACCAATTGGAAACGGGCCGGGAAGCGGACACGATCCTTGGCGCGGGAGATTACGATCTGACCGGACTCAAGCGGCTCCCTTAACACCTCCAACACCTTGCGATCGAATTCGGGAAGTTCGTCGAGAAATAGAACGCCATGATGGGCGAGGGTTATTTCACCGGGTTGCGGTTTCGAGCCGCCGCCGACCAATGCCGGCCCGGAAGCGGAATGGTGGGGTTGGCGGAATGGTCTTTGCGGCCATTGGCTCAATGGCACGCAACTGGTAACGGATTGAATGGCTGCGACTTCAAGAGCTTCATTTTCGGCCAGCGGTGGAAGCAAACCCGGTAAACGACTCGCCAACAGCGTTTTCCCCGTCCCCGGCGGTCCGCTGAGCAAGAGGTTGTGAGCCCCCGCCGCTGCAATCAGCAAAGCGCGCTTGGCCGAGAGTTGGCCCTGCACTTCATTCAAGTCAGGATAGGGTTTGCTGGCATAGAGCAAGCCGTTGGAGACATAAGGCTCAATCGGTGTATGCCCATTGAAATGCGCAACGGCCTCAAGCAGATGATCCACCGCAATCACTTTCAGTCCCGAGGCCAGGCACGCTTCCTCGGCGTTAGCTCGCGGCACCATCAACCAGCGCCCGGCCTTGCGTGCCGCCAGCGCCGCCGGCAGAACCCCACGAACCGCCCGCACTGCGCCCGAGAGCGCCAACTCCCCAAGGCATTCCACATCATCGAGCGTCAACGTCGGCACCTGCACACTGGCCGAGAGAATCCCCAGGGCAATCGCCAGATCGAACCGTCCGCCATCCTTGGGCAAATCCGCAGGCGCCAGATTCAAGGTGATCCGTCGTGCCGGAAATTGCAGCCCCGAATTGATGATCGCGCTGCGTACCCGGTCTTTGCTTTCCTTCACGGCGGCCTCGGGCAAGCCGACCATGGTCAGCGACGGCAGGCCGTTGGCCAGGTGAACTTCTACGGTGACGGCAGGCGCATCCACACCCACCTGGGCGCGGCTGTGGACGATGGAGAGGGACATGGTCGTTCCTTGAAATGACGGGAGCCGCTTCCTGCGGTTTTTTCAAGGGTAGTCATAAGTGCCGGTATCAGAGGCTGCAAACCTTCGCAGAATGTTGCTGAACGTCCAGCGCCTGAAAAGCTGCACGTAGTCCATTTCCTAAAGTCTGGAGGAACAAGGGGGGTGAGGTTGTCTTTATGAGCACTCGATATACACTGAAGATTAATGCATAACGTTAAGCTTTAAATTCTGATCGTTAGCTTTAAGTGTTCTGAGACCGAGTACCTGTTTCGCAACGGTAAGACCCGTATGTGGTCAGCCATTCTGAGTGTCGTGGAACGAAAGATGACGATGCTTGATGCCGCTGCGGTGCTGATAGACCTTCGATCCCCGCCGGGCAATCGCTTAGAGACATTGGAGGGAAATCGAAAAGGTCAGCACAGCATCCGCATCAACGCTCAATGGCGAATTTGCTTCATCTGGGGGCCTAACGGACCAGAGAATGTCGAAATCGTCGATTATCACTGAGGTGAGTAATGACTAAGAATGGTATGCGCCCGGTACACCCTGGCGAGATCCTCAAGGAGGAATACCTGGAGCCCCTGAGCCTTACGGCTGCAGCATTGGCCAGAGCGTTGAGCGTTTCGACGCCCACGGTGAACGATATCGTGCTCCAGCGTCGAGGCGTCAGCGCTGATATGGCTCTACGGCTATCTATCTGCCTGGACACGACCCCGGAGTTTTGGCTGAACCTGCAATCGACCTACGATCTGCGTAAAACCGAGATCGAGCGAGGGGCTGCGATCCGGGATCAGGTTGAGCGGCTTCCACACTGCGCCTGATTGTGCCAAAGATTGATTGAACCCCACGTCAGAACTTGGGGTTTTTTGTCTTCAGAGTGCGTGAAAAGATCGCAGCTTTCGGCAGCTCCAAGTGAAGCGCAAGGTCGTTCCGACCTTCAATCGTGAGTAGGCTCGCTCCCACAGGGATCGTAGTGTTATTCGGTTGGTGGAGTGAGCTTCGCTTCAAGCTCGGCCACTTTCGCTTCGAGGCTTTCCAGCCGGGCGCGGGTACGCGCCAGCACCACCATCTGACTATCGAACTCTTCCCGGCTCACCAGATCCAGTTTGCTGAAGCCGCTCTGCAGCAACATTTTGAACTGACTTTCGATTTCGGCTTTCGGCAGCGGGGTGTCGCCGCTGAAGAGGCGGGAGGCGGTGCCGGTGAGGGCGTCGAGGAAGTCTTTGGGCGCGAGCATGGGCGATGTCCTGGTAACGATGGCGGGCAGTGTATCACGCAGTGTCTATAGTGAATTTCGTGGGTAGGGGATGCACGCTTTTCGCGCATGGGGACGGACGGTCGCGCACCGTTGTTGTGCGTATCGCGCCGGGTGTTGCGGCGAAGTCGCTGCCATCTGCGGGCAAAGGCTTGAAAACAATCGTTTTTGTGGAGATGGCAAGGTTTCTGCTTAGACGCTAGTGACCCATGCACTGATGCAGTCGCTGTGACGAATGCAGTGCGCCAAGCGAAGCGGGGGGAGTGTTTCGTGAGGGGCGTCGGACGGGCAGGTCAGGGCCGACGATGCGTTACAAAGCCAGGCACTGCGCTTAGACTTGAGACGGGTTTGTTTTCCTGGGGCAAGTCCACCTATTCGGGAGAGAGTTTTCATGAAGCTAGTCACTGCCATCATCAAGCCGTTCAAGTTGGACGACGTGCGCGAGTCGTTGTCCGAGATCGGCGTGCAGGGCATTACCGTTACTGAAGTCAAAGGCTTCGGCCGGCAGAAGGGTCACACCGAGCTGTATCGCGGCGCGGAATACGTGGTCGATTTCCTGCCAAAGGTGAAGATTGATGTCGCCATCGACGACAAGGATCTGGACCGGGTTATCGAGGCGATAACCAAGGCGGCCAACACCGGCAAGATCGGTGACGGCAAGATCTTCGTGGTCAATCTGGAACAGGCGATTCGCATCCGTACCGGCGAAACCGATACCGACGCGATCTAAGCCGCCACAAACCCAACGCCCCAGGAGAAAACAATATGACTCTGCGTAAATTCGCAGGGCTAGGAGCCCTGTTGTCCATCGTCATGCCCAGCCTTGCTTTGGCGGCAGACGAAGTGGCGGCCCCAGTCCTCAACTCCGGCGACACCGCCTGGATGTTGACCTCGACAGCCTTGGTGCTGTTTATGACCATTCCCGGCCTCGCGCTGTTCTACGGCGGCATGGTTCGGTCGAAAAACATTCTTTCCGTGATGATGCAGTGCTTCGCCATTACCGCTCTGATCAGCGTCCTGTGGGTCATTTATGGCTACAGCATCGCGTTCGACACCACCGGTATGGAGCAGGGCGTCGTCAACTTCAACTCGTTCTTCGGCGGCATGGGCAAGGCGTTCCTTGCGGGTGTCACGCCGGCCAGCCTGACCGGTCCGGCAGCGCTGTTCCCTGAAGCCGTGTTCATCACCTTCCAGATGACCTTCGCGATCATCACCCCGGCGCTGATCGTCGGTGCGTTCGCCGAGCGGATGAAGTTCTCCGCGATGCTGATCTTCATGGCCATCTGGTTCACCCTGGTTTATGCACCTATCGCGCACATGGTCTGGGCCGGTAACGGCGGCCTGATGTGGGACTGGGGCGTGCTGGACTTTGCTGGCGGCACCGTGGTGCACATCAACGCCGGTATCGCCGGTCTGGTGGCCTGCCTGGTACTGGGCAAGCGCAAAGGCTTCCCAAGCACCCCGATGGCACCGCACAACCTTGGTTACACCCTGATGGGCGCGGCCATGCTGTGGATCGGCTGGTTCGGCTTCAACGCCGGTTCCGCTGCGGCGGCCAACGGCACCGCTGGCATGGCGATGCTGGTGACACAAATCGCAACCGCCGCCGCTGCGCTGGGCTGGATGCTCGCCGAGTGGCTCACCCACGGTAAACCGAGTGCACTGGGTATCGCTTCGGGTGTGGTTGCCGGTCTGGTCGCCGTTACTCCGGCTGCCGGCACCGTTGGCCCGATGGGTGCGCTGGTGATCGGTCTGGCTGCGGGCGTGGTCTGCTTCTTCTGCGCCACCACCCTGAAACGCAAGCTCGGTTACGACGATTCCCTGGACGCCTTCGGTGTGCACGGTATCGGCGGTATTCTCGGCGCGATCCTGACCGGTGTGTTCGCTGCACCGTCGATGGGTGGCTTCGGCACCGTGACCGACATCGCCGCACAAGTGTGGATTCAGTGCAAAGGCGTAGGCTTCACGGTGATCTACACCGCGATCGCCACCTTCGTCATTCTCAAGGTGCTGGACGCGGTCATGGGCCTGCGCATCACCGAAGAAGAAGAGGCTGTCGGCATCGATCTGGCGCTTCACAACGAGCGCGGCTACAACGTGTAAGCATGCGTACAAAAAATTTGCCCGGCTTGCCGGGCATTTTTTTGTCTGGAATTTGTCGTTGAAGGCTGAGCTGAAAGGTTTTTTCCTACAGGTTTGATGGTGTTTGCGTCGGGTGATTTTGTACGGCCAAAGGCTTACAGGATTGAAGGAATATTAGGGCCTTTGTTTTTTCCCAGAGCGCGCTAGAATGCGCCCCGAACGTGCGGAGAACTGTATGTGGCAACAGACTCTGATTACCCTGCGGGCGAGGCCCCGGGGCTTTCATCTGGTAACGGACGAGTTACTCGCCGGTTTGCCTGAACTCAAGGCATATCGGGTCGGTCTGTTGCACCTGTGGCTACAGCATACCTCGGCCTCGTTGACCATCAACGAGAACGCCGATCCGGCGGTACGTCGCGACTTCGAACGATTTTTCAATCGTCTGATCCCACAAGGAACAGACGGCTATGAGCACAACGACGAAGGCCTGGACGACCTCCCGGCGCACTTCAAAGCCAGCGTGCTTGGTTGTCAGCTGAGTTTGCCGATTTCGGCAGGTCGACTGGCAATAGGGACCTGGCAAGGCGTTTATCTGGGCGAGCACCGCGACCATGGCGGTGCCCGTAAAGTCCTCGCCACCGTTCACGGTGAAGGGGCGTAACCGCTGGTCACCAGCGGCTGTTGATTTTTTTCCGGCAACCTTCGACAGAAGGCAAAGCTGGGCTATAACTAATCTGCTTTTCGCAAGTCATGAGGTAGAACATGAGCGACGATGATCTGGAAAACGACGACCTCGAAGTAGGCGACGAAGACGAGGCCGAAGAAGGCCTGGAAGCAGCGGCGGAAGACGTTGCTGACGACGATGGCGGTGACGACACCCCGGCCCCGGCTGCCAAAGGCAAAGCCAAGGCTGCGGTATCGGTCGATGAACTGCCGAGCGTCGAAGCCAAGAACAAGGAACGCGATGCTCTCGCGCGGGCCATGGAGGAGTTTTTGGCCAAGGGTGGCAAGGTGCAGGAAGTGGAGGCCAATGTGGTCGCCGATCCGCCCAAGAAGCCTGATAACAAGTACGGCAGCCGGCCTATCTGAGCCTGCTTTCTGCTTGCTGAAAAAGCCCGCCGTCGCTGCGGGCTTTTTCGTGCCTGAAACAAAACCCTCAGGCCTGACGCAATTTCTGTAGGAGCCGGCTTGCTGGCGATGGCAACAAGTCAGTCTATATCGATGTTGAATGATAAAGCGCAATCGCCAGCAAGCCGGCTCCTACAGATTCGATGTTGCGCCGGTATTCCATCGCGTTAACAGTGTCGGCAACTCGGTCAAACTGCGGATTTCTGCGTCTGGTAACCGGTCCGCTTCCCAGACCTTCCCCGCCGGGTTGAACCAGATCGCCCGCAATCCAGCCTGCTGCGCACCGGCAATGTCGTCACCGGGATGATCGCCGATGTGCACCGCCGTTTCGGCCGTTGCACCTCCGCGTTGCAGAGCCTCATGGAACAGTCGTGCATCGGGTTTGGCGATGCCGATGTCTTCGGCGCACAGCGCAAACTTGAAGTAATCCGCCAGTCCCAGGCGACGCACATCGGCGTTGCCGTTGGTGACCACGCCGAGGGCGTAATGGTTGGCCAGCGCTTCCAGGGTCGGTTGTACCTCGGGGAAGATGTCCAGTTGATGCCGGGCATGCAGGAACACTTCAAAGCTCTTGTCCGCCAGATCCGACGCCTCGCCATGTCCGTAGCCAGCGCCTTCCAGCGCGTGGAACAAGACCCGGCGACGCAGCGCACTGATGCGGTGCTTGAGGCTCGGTTCGTTAGCCAGCACCCGTTCGCGGATCGACCACAGATGCTCTACCGGCACCGCCCCCAGATTGGGTGCGTGCTCGGTCAGCCATTCACGCAAAACGGCTTCGGCGCTGACGATGACCGGGGCGGTGTCCCACAGGGTGTCGTCGAGGTCGAAGGTGATCAACTGAATGCTCATGAATCGTCGCCCTTAATGCGTTTGGCCCGTGGATGGGCGCTGTCGTAGACCGTGGCCAGATGCTGGAAGTCCAGGTGGGTGTAAATCTGGGTGGTCTTGATGTCCGAGTGGCCGAGCAGTTCCTGTACCGCACGCAGGTCCTGGGAGGACTCCAGCAAATGGCTGGCGAAGGAGTGCCGCAACATGTGCGGGTGCAGGTTTTGCCCCAGTTCGCGTTCACCGGCAGCCTTGACCCGCACCTGAATCGCCCGCGGGCCGAGACGCCGGCCTTGCTGGCTGATAAACACCGCATCGTCCGCCGGATTGGCCATGGCCCGCAGTGGCAGCCACTGCTCCAGCGCCTCGCGAGCCTTTTTGCCAACAGGCAGCAACCGGGTCTTGCTGCCCTTGCCGAGCACCTGGACCATACCGTCAGCAAGATCGAGTTGATCGAGGTTGAGCCCCGTCAGCTCAGACAGGCGCAGGCCCGAGGAGTAGAACAACTCCAGAATCGCCTGATCCCGGCGAGCCAGAAAGTCATCCTCCACACCCCCTTCCAGCAGTTGCAGTGCGCGGTCGGTGTCGAGGGTTTTCGGCAAGCGTCGTTCGCCTTTCGGCGGCGCGAGGCCGTTGGCCGGGTCGTGGTCGCACAGGCCTTCGCGGTTCAGGTAGTGATAGAGCCCGCGAACGGCCGACAGCAAGCGCGCCAGGCTGCGGGACGATTGACCTTGGGCGTGAAGGCGGGCGATCAGGCTGCGCAGGCGCTGGATGTCGAGCGCTGTCCAGCTGTCGATGTTCTGTTTGACGCACCAGCCCAGCACTTTGTCGAGGTCGCGGCGGTAGGCCGACAGCGTGTGCGGCGACACCTGCCGCTCACTGCGCAGGTGTTCGCAGTAAGCGTCCAGTTGCCGTTCCATGCTCAGCGTACCGAGCGCAGGGAGCTGTTGACCCGTGGCAGCACGCGGCCCATGACTTCGGCGATGTAACTCAGGAACAAGGTGCCGACCGAGCTTTTGTAGTGCTGCGGGTCACGACTGGCGATGGCCAGGATGCCGTGGATGCCTTGATGGCTGATGGCGACGACGGCGGTGGAACCGATCTGCTTGCGCTGCTCTTCGCCGAACAGGAAGTCCAGTTCATGCTCGCGCAGGCTGCCGCTGACGCTTTTGTCTTCGGTGAGCAAGCCGCCGATGGCTACTTGTGCTTCGGCGTGGGTGGCCCAGCGGCCCACCGGCATGGCGTTGTCGCCGAGCAGGATGAGGCTGACAAAGGGCACCTGGAAGTCCTGGCGCAGGCTGTCTTCGACGCAAATCACCACGTCTTCCAGGCTGGCAGCATCCATCAACGCGAGGATCAGGCGACGGGTCTTTTCGAACAGGCGGTCGTTGTCGCGGGCCACATCCATCAAGTGCGAAAGGCGATGACGCAGCTCAATGTTGCGGTCGCGCAGAATGGTCATCTGGCGCTCCACCAGCGATATGGTGTCACCGCGCCGATGGGGGATGCGCATCGCCGGAAGCAGTTCTTCGTGCTCGACGAAGAAATCCGGATGAGCCTCGAGGTACGCGGCAACAGCCGCCGCCTCCAGGTTCTCGGACGCTGATTCGTCGGCTTGTTGTGCGGGTGCCTGAGGCTTATCGGTCATGGATTTCGCTCACTCAAAGACGCACTTGTCCTTCATATACGCGGACTGCCGGGCCGGTCATCATCACCGGTTGGCCAGGGCCTGCCCATTCGATGGACAGACGCCCGCCGGGCAGGTCGATCAATAGCGGCGAATCCATCCACCCCTGGCTGATCGCAGCCACTGCAGCGGCGCAGGCACCGGTTCCGCAGGCCTGGGTTTCCCCGGCCCCGCGCTCCCAGACACGCAGCTGCGCACGGTTGCGGTCGATGACCTGGAGAAAACCGACATTGACCCGCGCCGGGAAGCGCGGGTGATGTTCGATTTTCGGCCCCAGTTCATGCACCGGTGCATTGTTGATGTCGCTGACCCGCACCACGGCATGGGGGTTGCCCATGGACACGGCGGCCAGGTCGACCGTTGTGCCGGCGACATCGAGCTGATAGCTCAGGGCCTGCTCCGGTGCCTGGAACGGAATATCCGCCGGTACCAGGCGCGGGGCGCCCATGTTGACGCTGATCTGGCCGTCGTTGCGCACATCCAGTTCGATGACGCCGCTTTTGGTCTCGACGCGGATCTGCCGTTTTGCGGTCAGGCGCTTGTCGAGTACGAAGCGGGCGAAACAACGCGCACCATTGCCGCATTGCTCCACTTCGGAACCGTCGGAGTTGAAGATCCGATAGCGGAAATCCACGTCCGGGTTGCTCGGTGCTTCGACGATCAGCAACTGGTCGAAACCGATGCCGGTGTGCCGATCGCCCCATTGCTTGGCATGCTTGGGCAAAATATGCGCGTGCTGGCTGACCAGGTCGAGGACCATGAAGTCATTGCCCAGGCCGTGCATTTTGGTAAAACGCAGCAGCATGGCTTACTCCGGCAGCAGGCTTTCGCCAGCAAACAACTCGGCTACCGTTTCACGGCGACGCACTTCGATTGCCTGATCACCGACCACCAACACTTCAGCGGCACGGCCACGGGTGTTGTAGTTGGAACTCATGACAAACCCATAGGCGCCGGCCGAATGCACGGCCAGCAGATCGCCTTCTTCCAGCGCGAGCTGACGGTCCTTGGCCAGGAAGTCGCCGGTCTCGCAGATCGGGCCGACGATGTCGTAGGCGCGGGCAGCGGTGGTGCGCGGGCGCACGGCAGTGACGTCCATCCAGGCTTGATACAGCGCCGGGCGGATCAGGTCGTTCATGGCCGCATCGACGATGGCGAAATCTTTGTGCTCGGTGTGCTTGAGGTACTCGACCTGGGTCAGCAGCACGCCGGCATTGGCGACGATGAAGCGGCCCGGTTCGAACACCAGCGCCAGGTCGCGACCGTCGAGACGCTCGCGCACAGCTTTGATGTAGTCGGCAGCCAGTGGCGGCTCTTCGTCTTTGTAACGCACACCCAGGCCACCACCGAGATCGATGTGGCGCAGATAGATGCCGCAATCGCCGAGGCGGTCGACCAGGCCCAGCAGGCGGTCGAGGGCATCGATGAACGGCGGCAGGGTGGTCAGTTGCGAACCGATGTGGCAATCGACACCGACCACTTCCAGGTTCGGCAATTGCGCAGCACGTACGTACACGTCTTCGGCGTCAGCGATGGCGATGCCGAACTTGTTCTCTTTGAGACCGGTGGAAATGTACGGGTGGGTGCCGGCATCGACGTCCGGGTTCACGCGCAGCGAGATCGGCGCGCGAACGCCCAGTTCGGCGGCGACCACTTGCAGGCGTTCGAGCTCGTCGGTGGATTCGACGTTGAAGCAGTGCACACCGACTTCCAGGGCGCGACGCATGTCGTCACGGGTCTTGCCGACACCGGAGAACACGATCTTGTCGGCGCTGCCGCCAGCGGCCAGTACGCGTTCCAGCTCACCACGGGAGACAATGTCGAAACCGGCGCCCAAACGCGCCAGGACATTCAGTACGCCCAGGTTGGAGTTGGCCTTGACCGCAAAGCACACCAGGTGCGGCATGCCGGCCAACGCATCGGCGTAAGCCAGGTATTGGGCTTCGATGTGCGCGCGCGAGTAAACGTAGGTCGGTGTACCAAAGCGCTCGGCGATGGCAGACAGGGCAACACCTTCCGCGAACAATTCACCGTCACGGTAGTTAAAAGCGTCCATGATGTTCCCTTATTGGTAGACGTCGTGCTTGTGTGCCTTGGAAGCAGGCTGCTGTTGCGACGATTTGGCCTGCTCGACAGGGTCCATGTTCTCGTCGGGCAGGTACAGCGGGCCTTTTTGACCACAAGCCGACAAGAGACAGGCAACCGCGACGAGCGCAGCAAGGGAAGAGATCAGGCGCTTCATGGCGAAATCCTTGAAAATGCATTAATTGCGCCGGAGTATACCGGCCACCCGACAGCTTGCCTATGCAACGGCCCACCCGTCCGGCGGGGCTTGGCTTGATGTTGGTCGGCAGGATGCAATCCCACAGGTCGTTATTCTTTGCAATCGACAAGACTCGCCCGTATCTTGCGGCGCTTGAGCCTGATCAGACAATTTTTGAGGTTGCCGCAATGAGTTTGACTGAAGCCCGTTTCCACGATCTGGTCGATGAAACCCAGGAAAAGCTGGAAGACATCTTTGACGACAGCGACCTGGATGTCGATCTGGAAAGTTCGGCCGGTGTGCTGACCGTCAAGTTCGAAAACGGCAGCCAGTTGATCTTCAGCCGCCAGGAGCCGCTGCGTCAGCTTTGGCTGGCAGCCGTGTCCGGTGGTTTCCACTTCGACTACGACGCAGAAAGCGAGCGCTGGATGTGTGACAAGAGCGAAGAGCAACTGGGCGAAATGCTCGAGCGCATCGTCAAGCAACAGGCTGACGTCGAGCTCGATTTCGAAGGCCTGTGAGATCGTGACCCAGCCAGCACCCGCCCGCCCGCCCAAGCCGCTCTACAGCAATGTCAGCCCGGCGGTCCCGTCGCCGTGCAGCGGTGTGTGTCGGCTGGATGAGCAGAAAGTCTGCCTGGGCTGCTTTCGTCATGTCGAAGACATTCGCGAATGGCGCTCGGCTGATGATGCGCGTCGTCGGGTGATTTGCGCGCAGGCTTCGCAGCGCAAACAGGGCTCCGGGCCATGACTTGTATATTTTTTGAGCTGTGATAGTGTCCGGATACGCCTCAACCCATCGAGGCTCGTGAAAACCCCGCCTTCTTCTGGCGGGGTTTTGCTTTTTTCGTGCAGAAGAAAGGAGTCTGCCCTGATCATGACCGCACCTTCCATCACCCTTACCCGTCTGGACGTACAACGTCTGGAGCGCCTGATCGACAGCCTGGACGACACGCTGCCGGGCGTTATCGCGTTGCAAACCGAACTGGATCGCGCCGATACGGTGGTCGGACACGATGAAGTGCCCGCCGATGTCGTGACCATGAACTCCCGGGTGCATTGCCGTGAAGAAGGCAGCGGCAAGGACTATCACCTGACGCTGGTCTACCCGAAGGATGCCAACGCCGACGAAGGCAAGATATCCATTCTGGCGCCTGTCGGCAGTGCGCTGCTGGGTCTGAAGGTCGGTCAGCACATCGACTGGCCGGCTCCCGGTGGCAAGACCCTGAAGCTGACCTTGCTGGAAGTCGAATCGCAACCGGCCAATGGTGGCGACTTCCCGGAATGACCCCGTCAGACCTGATCGAGCGCCTCGTTCAGTGCGCGCTCCAGGTCGGCTTTGTATCTCAAGTACAAATGAGTGGAACTTTGCGCATCACCGAGCAGGCCTGACAGGTCGAGATCGGTGATGTAGCAGCGGTAGCGTTCGGTTTCCCGGCGCTGCCCGACGATTTCCCGGGCGACCACGCTGAACAGCTGGCCGCCGTGCTCAAGCTCCGAAAACTCCCGTTGATTGCAATACAGCGTGACCTGCACCTGATCGGGTGCGGCCTTGCCGATGATCGCCTGGACATCGTAGAACGGTTTATTGACCGGGGTTTGCGGTGTAGGTCGGGCTTCAATCCGGCGTGCCCGTCCCGGACCCGACGGCAACAGTTGGCAATACAACGTGTCCAGGTTCAGGGGCTGGGTTGTTTCCATTGGCAACGAGGCTTCGCGCCGATACTGGATCGATTGCAGGAAGCGCTGCAGCGGCACCAGCAGGCTTTGTTCGTCGTGCCAGGGCAAACGTTGCTGCCACAGGGCATTGAATTCATCCAGCACGTACACATCGGCCTGATCTTCATTGACCCGGTAGAACACTTGAATGCATTCCGGCTGACCTGTCGGCAGGAACAGCGCGAGGTCGTGGTCTTCCAGCGCATTCGGATCCAGGTGCAGCGGACTGAACCGCTGCCGTTCTTCGCCCAGATACTCGACCAGCGCCGGTAACGTGGCCAAGGCCATGTGCTTCACCTGGCCGGGCACCAGTTCCAGCACGTGGTAATGCTGTTGGACCTGGATCAGGTAACGGTGATTGAGCTGGCTCAGCAGCAGGTTCTGCGCGTTCTCGAGAATTTCTTCCACGCGTTGCGCGATGAATTGCGCGCGGTTGTGGCAGAAGCAACGCACCCGCAGCTTCGGTCGTTGTGATCCGACTGGCAGGTTGTTGAGGTAGTCGCACAGGCAGTCGAGCAGAGCGTGGGGACCGTCGTAGCGGCTGACCAGCACTTCGTTCCAGCTGTTGAGCGTGACCTGATCCAGGGTCAGTACGAGGTTTTCCCTGACACCGGCATAACTCAGGGAGTCGGTGCGTTCGGTGGTCATCAGGATGTTCAGGTCGCGGTGATGCTTGAGCGGATCGATCCCGATGTTGACCAGAATCAGCACTTCGCTTGGCACGCTGGCCCGCAGCAGTGGTTCCTCCGCGACAGTGGCCAGGGGCAGAGCGATGGACTGCTGGAGGCTGCCGAGCAAGTTGAACAATTCGAACTCGCTCAAGTCGCTGGTGCCGGGGTGCAGAGCCAGGCGGGTGCTGCTGTCGATCACGCCGTTGCGGTGGCACCAGGTCAGCAGCTCCAGCAAATGGCGGCTGCGTTTGATCGGCGCGAAATGCTCCCATTCCAGTGCTGTCAGGCTGCCGTTATACAAACCCCATTGATCTTGCCCCGGCTCTTTTTTGTTCGGCGCGTGCACCAGCGTCAGGGTATCTTCGGCCAGGTCCGGAGCAATGCCGGGGTTGATGATTTCGACTTTGCCGGCCTTGCGCTCGAACGCGGCATACAGGCGTCGCCCCAGGATACTGAGATCGCGTTTGTTGATCCGGCTGACCGTTTGTTCGTTGCGGGCGAACTGAGTCAGGAAGCGGTAGCTGTAATTCAGTTCGCTGACCAAGGCCCGCCGCTCAGCGCCGACCTGGCGGACTTTCCACTGGCTGCGACTGTCGAGCAAGGCCAGTTGCCGTTGGTCCCAATGCCATTCACGCGCCAACCGTTCAAGCAACGCGCGTTGCCAGCCCTGGGTTCGACCGCTGGTGCCGGTCAGTTTGCGATTGACCTTCAGATACAGCGCACGGCGCACCAACTCCAATCGTTCGGGTTCATTGCGGGCAATGAGGTATTCCTCGATGCGCCGGTAAACCACGACGTACGGGTCGAGTTCGTCGAGGTCGAGATGGTTGGCAAACACCGCTTGCTTGAAGCGCAGGCTCAGGCAATGAACCCTCGGGTGTTCGCTGGCGTAAACCTCGGTCAGCAACAGCTTGAGCACCGACTTGTAGGGCGATTCGATGCCCTTGAACAGTTGCCAGAGCCCCGCGCCGATAAATTCGCCGGGTGGTATGAACGCCAGATGCCCCAGGTCCAAGGTTTCGTCGGCGCGGATGAAACGTTTGGAAATCAGGGTGTGGGTGTAACGGTCGTAATTTGACTCTTCGTAGACCGGCACCAGCCACCAGATCGGCGTACGCCCGGCCAGCCAGATCGCGGTGCGATAAAACTCGTCCAGCAACAGATAGTGCTGGGTGGTGCCGCAATCTTCCGAACTCAGCTGGGTGTCGCGCTCACCGCGAATGAAGCGCACCGGATCGATCAGGAAGAAGTGCGCCTCGGCGCCCTGACTCGCCGCCCAGGCTTCCAGCAGCTGACATTTTTTGCGCAGCTCCGCGAGTTCGCTCTCATTCAAATCCGATCCGTGGCAGACCCAGACGTCCATGTCGCTCTGATCGGCTTGCGCCAGGGTGCCAAGGCTGCCCATCAGGAACAGGCCATGAATCGGTCGCGGCGGATTACTGCCATGGCGTGGCTTGTAGGAAAACGAGCGGGTCAGGCGCTGGGCTTCGGCCAGGAGATGGGCGTCCGGCTCGAAATTCGACAGCCCGGCCGGTGTGCTGCCCGAAACGTAACCTGGCAATAACGGGTGATTGACGTGGAAAAACAGCGGCAGCAGGGTCAGGACTGCTTGCTGGCGGGTCGACAACCCTTCCATGGCCCGGCCCAGACGGCCTTCGTTGAGTTTCAGAAAGCGTGCGCGCAGCTGGCTCAGAACCTTGCGGTCGATTCCCTCGTCCAGATCGGGGCGGATTTCATGGTTGCGGGTCATGTCAGCTCAAACCGGCTCGCAGGGCGCGGACGTGGGGCTCTTCGGATGAGGGGCAGTTTAGCGCCTAGAGCCGAGGACTTTTAAGCTGATTTTGTTTTTCTGACGTCAGATTTCTATCGGTTGGCGACAAAAAGTCAGGCGAGTGCCCGCGGAAATCCCTGGGACGGGGTTTCCGCGGGCGATGCGGCGGAATTCAGGCAGTTTCTACGGCGTTGAGAATGGTCAGCACGGTTTGCACATTTTGCGCGGCGTCACGACCCAGGCTGGTCAGGTAACCGCCATCAGGCTGGTCGGTCAGTTCTTTTTCAAAAAGGCGTTTGGCGGCGGCAATGTGTTTCGGGGCAGCGGTCTGATGAATTTTCAAACCTTCCTGGGAACTGTCCAGGTTGAAGAGTGCGAGGACTTCCAGTTCGGCAACCAACTCAGGGGTAAGCGACATAAGGACTCCAGACTTTCTTAGGAATTGGACGACAGCGCCCCTAAGGTGAGCCCACTTTCGCGGCATGTCCAGTGCTCGCGACAGGGTTTTTTCGATGGGGGCAGCGTTCCCCGGCGGGAGGCATATCACTGGGGTTGGATCAGTGTAGTCGCGGGCTGACAGGCAGCAGGACGGATTGGCAACAAATTGTGTGGGATAGGCATTTTGTGGCGAGGGAGCTTGCCTGTGGCGAGGGGGCTTGCCCCCGTTCGACTGCGCAGCAGGCGCAAAGCTTTTGGGGCCGCTGCGGCGTTCCGACAAGCGCCCTCGCCACAGTGATCGCGTCGATGCTTAC
Organism: Pseudomonas sp. Irchel s3b5; assembly: GCF_900187435.1. Taxonomy (NCBI): domain Bacteria; kingdom Pseudomonadati; phylum Pseudomonadota; class Gammaproteobacteria; order Pseudomonadales; family Pseudomonadaceae; genus Pseudomonas; species Pseudomonas sp. Irchel s3b5. The sequence continues at coordinate 213,256 of NZ_FYDY01000006.1, read as the reverse complement.
TTCTTTTCCGGCGGCAATTCTGGCAATGCGCGCAGCGCTGCTTCGTACCATTCGGTATTGAACGCGCGGTCTTCTTCGAGGATCGCGTCGATTTCTACCGCCAGAACGTGAGCCATCAGATTGAGGATTTCTTCGCGCTCGTAACCCACCAGGGTCAACTTGTTGAACGTTGCCTTGGCCGCTGGCGGATTGTCGCTTTCGATCTGGTTTTCGATGGCCTGGATCAGGGTGCTTTCGGCGAACTCTTCTTCGTCGTTGTCGATATCGGTTGGCTCGCTCATGGCAGGCTCCTTGGGGAAAGGCGGCCAGTTTACCCGCATTCAGCCGCGTGATGCTGCTGGCAAGAATCCCCGCAGCGTTCTATAAACAGGCACCGCCCACCCCGCACGGCCTGGAGGCTTTGTGATGATCAAGCTTTATGGATTCTGCGTCAGCAACTACTACAACATGGTCAAACTGGCCCTGCTGGAAAAAGGCCTGCCCTTCGAAGAAGTGCCGTTTTACGCTGGTAACAGCCCTGAAGCGCTGGCCATCAGCCCGCGCGGGAAGGTCCCTGTTTTGCAGGTAGAGCAGGGCTATATCAACGAAACCAGCGTGATGCTCGAATACATCGAACAAAGCCAGAAAGGCACGCCGCTGCTGCCGAGCGATCCGTTCGAGCGCGCCCAGGTTCTTGCGCTGGCCAAGGAAATCGAACTGTACATCGAGCTGCCTGGCCGGGCCTGCTACCCGGAAGCATTTTTTGGCATGACCGTGCCGGACGCAATCAAGGAAAAAACCAAGGCTGAATTGCAGCTCGGTATGGCGGCATTGGGCAGGCACGGCAAATTCAGCCCCTACGTGGCCGGTGACAGCCTGAGCGTGGCGGATCTGTATTTCCTGTACAGCGTGCCGTTGGCTTGTGGGGTCGCCAAGAAGCTGTTTGACATAGACCTGCTGGCCGACATGCCGGCAGCCAAGGCGTTGCTGGAGCGTCTGGGGCAAAACCCGAACGTGCAGCGAGTGGCGGCGGACAGGGAGGCGGGCATGCCGGCGTTTATGGCGATGATTGCCGCCAAAAAGTAAACGAGCGGTCGGGGCCAGTGGGGGTGTCTGGAGATTTGTAATCTTTTGACCTACATGGCCCGGGCCCTTGCCTGACAGCGAGTTGAGTCAATGTCGTCGTATCAGGCAACAAACGGGCACTTTCGGGATTTCAGGCAGTGTTTACCTTGAGCATCCAACCTGCGAGGTCAAGGAGACCCCGATGCTCAAGCTCTACGGTTTTGCGGCCAGTAACTACTTCAACATGGTCAAGTTGGCGCTGCTTGAAAAAGACGTGCCATTTGAAACCGTCCCCTTCCATGGGTGCCAGAACCCGCAAATTCTCGCCGTCAGCCCGCGAGGAAAAGTGCCGGTCCTGGAAACGGAACAAGGCTTTTTAAGCGAAACCGACGCCATCCTTGATTTCATCGAAGAGACGCAGCCGGGCATTGCGCTGTTGCCCACAGACCCGTTTGCGCGGGCGGGTGTGCGGGCCTTGGCCAAGGAAATCGAGCTGTACATCGAATTACCGGCGCGAGTTTGTTATGTCGAGGTTTTTTTCGGTGGCAGGCCGACACCCCAGGCCTTGAAGGACAAGGCTGAGAGGGACTTGCTCAAGGGATTCGCTGCGCTGAAGCACCGTGCGCAGTTTGCGCCGTATGCCGCGGGGGAGCAGTTCACGTTGGCCGATCTGTATTTTCTTTACAGTGTTGATCTGGCGGTAGACGTTGGAAAGCGCTTGTTCGGTATCGACTATCTGGCTGACATGCCTGGCGCCGGGGCTTTGCTGGAGCGCCTCGCAGACAACCCCAACGTACAAAAAATCGCGGCCGACAGGCAGGCCGAAGCGCCTGCCTTTCTGGAACGGGTGCGGGCAGTGGGAAACACGAATCGTTGAAGGCACCGAGCCCGATGGATATGGCCATCGGGCTCAGGCGTCATCGTCGTCTTAGCGGCTGGCGAGCAGCGCCTGGCCGCGGGCCACGGCGGCCTTTACTTGCGCCGGTGCAGTGCCGCCGATGTGGTCACGGGCGTTGACCGAACCTTCCAGGGTGAGTACGGCGAACACGTCCTGATCGATCTGGTCGCTGAACTTGCGCAGTTCTTCGAGGCTCATTTCTGCCAGGTCCTTGCCGCTGTCCACACCGTACTTCACGGCGTGGCCGACGATTTCGTGGCAATCACGGAACGGCAGGCCGCGACGTACCAGATAGTCAGCCAGGTCGGTGGCGGTGGAGAAACCACGCAGGGCCGCTTCGCGCATCATGGCGTGCTTGGGCTTGATCGCCGGCACCATGTCGGCAAAGGCGCGCAACGAGTCGCGCAGGGTGTCGGCGGCGTCGAACAGCGGCTCCTTGTCTTCCTGGTTGTCCTTGTTGTAAGCCAGAGGCTGGCCTTTCATCAGGGTCAGCAGGCCCATCAGCGCGCCGAACACACGACCGGTCTTGCCACGTACCAGCTCCGGCACGTCCGGGTTTTTCTTTTGCGGCATGATCGAGCTGCCGGTGCAGAAACGGTCTGGCAGATCAATGAACTGGAACTGCGAGCTGGTCCACAGCACCAGCTCTTCGGAGAAGCGCGACAGGTGCATCATCGCAATGCTGGCGGCCGAGCAGAATTCAATGGCGAAGTCGCGATCGGACACGTTATCCAGCGAGTTGCCGCCGACGGCGTCGAAACCCAGCAGTTGCGCGGTGTATTCACGGTCGATCGGGTAGGTGGTGCCGGCCAGTGCAGCGCTGCCCAGTGGCATGCGGTTGGTGCGCTTGCGGCAGTCGACCAGGCGCTCGTAGTCGCGGCTGAGCATCTCGAACCACGCCAGCATGTGGTGGCCGAAGGTCACCGGTTGTGCGGTTTGCAGGTGAGTGAAGCCCGGCATGATGCTGGCGGCTTCGCGCTCGGCTTGCTCGAGCAGGCCTTTTTGCAGGCGGGTGATTTCGCTCAGGATCAGGTCGATCTCGTCACGCAGCCACAGGCGGATATCGGTAGCGACCTGGTCGTTACGGCTACGGCCGGTGTGCAGCTTTTTACCGGTCACGCCGATGCGGTCGGTCAGACGCGCCTCGATGTTCATGTGAACGTCTTCGAGGTCGATGCGCCAGTCGAACTGGCCGGCCTCGATTTCGCCCTGGATGGTGTTCAGGCCATCGATGATGCTGTCGCGCTCGGCATCGGTCAGCACGCCGACCTTGGCCAGCATGGTGGCGTGGGCGATCGAGCCCATGATGTCGTGGCGATACAGGCGCTGGTCGAAAGTGACGGAGGCGGTGAAGCGGGCGACGAAGGCGTCGACGGGTTCACTGAAGCGGCCGCCCCAGGACTGATTGGTCTTGTCAGTGCTCATGAATTCGCTCGTATCGGCTTGAAGTAGGAAGGCGTGGAACGCTGGCGCGGATAATAACAGGGTTGCCAATCCTGTCGCTGACACTGGTCGACACGTTTTTTCCGGGGGCGCGAGCCCAAGCCAGGGTGAGGCCCGGGCAATTTTGCGGGATGATATTTTTCAATTGATCAATATCGCTCCTGCAACCGTCTACAGTTGGACAGTAGGATCAGCGCACTTCTCGGTGCGGAGGCTGACTACTATTAAGACGAAGGGGTGTTCATATTGCGTATCAGCAAACCCTGTGGCGGTGCATCGCCGATGCGAGCCAGGGCCGCCAATTGCCCGGCAGATGAAAATTTAGCTGTCGGACTCGCGGCACTTTTTGACGCTCGGGCTAGTCTTAGCGTGGATCGCGGTGACGGACGTCACTTCACCTGTCTACGCTATCCTTGTGCGAGACTCACGCAGGAATCCAGCGCAATATGAATGTCCTGATCGTTGATGACGAACCCTTGGCCCGCGAGCGCCTGAGCCGAATGGTCGGCGAGCTGGAGGGATACAATGTCCTGGAGCCAAGCGCCACGAATGGCGAAGAGGCGTTGGCACTGATCGACAGCCACAAACCGGATATCGTTTTGCTCGATATCCGCATGCCAGGCCTCGATGGCCTGCAAGTGGCTGCACGACTGTGCGAACGCGAAACCCCGCCCGCCGTGGTGTTTTGCACGGGCCCCGATGAATTTGCCGTGGAAGCCTTACAGGCCAGCGCCGTAGGCTATCTGGTGAAACCTGTGCGAACTGAACAATTGCATGATGCGTTGAAAGGAGCCGAGCGTCCCAATCGCGCCCAGCTCGCGGCCCTGACCCGCCCTGCTGCCGAAAGTGGCAACGGCCCGCGCAGCCATATCAGCGCCAGAACCCGTAAGGGGATCGAACTGATTCCCCTGGATCAGGTGGTGTATTTCATTGCCGATCATAAGTACGTGACCTTGCGTCACGAGACCGGCGAAGTCCTGCTTGATGAACCGCTCAAGGCCCTCGAAGACGAATTCGGCGACCGTTTCGTGCGAATCCATCGCAACGCATTGGTTGCCCGTGAGCGTATCGAACGATTGCAACGCACACCGCTCGGGCATTTTCAGCTGTTCCTCAAAGGCTTGAACGGCGATGCGTTGATCGTCAGCCGACGCCATGTGGCCGGCGTGCGCAAAATGATGCAACAGCTTTAATTCGCTGCCCGCAGGCGAATTGCACACCCGATTGCCGGACATCCGGGGCCAGGGAGGCCGCGCAGTATCTGATACAAGTCAAAGTGGATTGGGCTGAGCTGTTATTATCCGTCATATCTATTCAGTACGGATTGATCCATGTCCTCTCGCGAAATCCGCATCGCCACCCGCAAAAGTGCGCTTGCCCTGTGGCAGGCCGAATACGTCAAAGCCCGTCTCGAAGAAGCCCATCCGGATCTTCTCGTGACCTTGGTGCCCATGGTCAGCCGTGGTGACAAGTTGCTCGACTCGCCGCTGTCGAAAATCGGCGGCAAGGGCCTGTTCGTCAAGGAACTGGAAACCGCGCTGCTGGAAAACGAAGCCGATATCGCCGTGCACTCCATGAAAGACGTGCCGATGGACTTCCCTGAAGGCCTGGGTCTGTTCTGTATCTGCGAGCGTGAAGACCCGCGCGATGCCTTCGTCTCCAATACCTACGCCAGCCTGGATGATTTGCCTCAAGGCAGCATTGTCGGCACGTCGAGCCTGCGCCGTCAGGCCCAGCTGCTGACCCGTCGCCCGGATCTCGAAATCCGCTTCCTGCGTGGCAACGTCAACACCCGCCTGGCCAAGCTCGATGCCGGTGAGTACGACGCCATCATCCTGGCGGCGGCAGGTCTGATTCGCCTGGGCTTCGAAGATCGCATCACCTCGGCCATCAGTGTCGATGACAGCCTGCCGGCTGGCGGCCAAGGTGCGGTGGGCATTGAATGCCGCAGCGCCGACAGCGAAATTCATGCGCTGCTGGCGCCGCTGCATCACCAGGACACCGCCACTCGCGTCACCGCCGAACGCGCCCTCAACAAACACTTGAATGGCGGCTGTCAGGTACCGATTGCCTGCTACGCCGTGCTTGAGGGTGAACAGGTCTGGTTGCGTGGTCTGGTGGGTGATCCGAACGGGGGCAAGCTACTCAGCGCGCAAGCCCGTGCACCCCGTGAAGCTGCCGAAGCATTGGGCGTGCAAGTGGCCGAAGACCTGTTGAGTCAGGGCGCCGGTGACATTCTCAAAGCAGTCTATGGCGAGGCAGGTCACGAGTGACCGGTTGGCGCTTGCTGCTGACGCGTCCTGCCGATGAGTCGGCGGCGCTCGCCGATTTGCTGGCCGCGCAGGGGATTTACAGCAGCAGCCTGCCGCTTTTGGACATCGTGCCATTGGCGGCCACTGGCACAATACTCCAGGCGGTTCAGACGCTGGATCAATACAGCGCGATCATTGTGGTCAGCAAGCCAGCCGCCCGATTCGGTGTCGAATTGTTGAACCTGCATTGGCCTCAGCCTCCGCGCAACAAATGGTTCAGTGTGGGGGCCGCGACGGCGCAGATTCTTCAGGCTCGGGGGCTGGATGTGAGCTTCCCGGCAGAGGGTGATGACAGCGAAGCTTTACTGAAACTTCCTCAGTTGCTCGAGGCCATTGGCGGCCCTGATCCGCGAGTGTTGATAATGCGCGGCGAAGGCGGGCGCGAATTGCTCGCTGAGCGTTTGCGCACGCTTGGTGCTAGTGTCGAGTATCTGGAATTGTACCGCCGCGACCTGCCGCAATACCCGCCGGCAGCACTGCCCGAAAGAATCGAGGCGGAACGCCTGAACGGGCTGGTGGTCAGCAGTGGACAAGGTTTTGAGCACCTGCATCAGTTGGCCGGCGATGCCTGGCCGCAATTGGCGCAGTTGCCGTTGTTTGTACCAAGCCCCAGGGTTGCCGAGCTGGCACGTGCCGCCGGGGCCAAAACAGTTGTGGATTGTCGCGGCGCGAGTGCCGCGGCTTTGCTGACGGCGTTACGGGAGCATCCCGTGCCCGTTTTCTAATGCAAAGGATGGATACGTGAGCGAAACAGCCTTGCCTAAAGATGACGTGCGGCCGGTGCCTGATGCACCGGTTGATGTACCTGGCGATGACATGCCGCCGCCTGCTGCCGTGCAGCGCCGAGGCAACGGGCTGGCAATCGTCGCACTGTTATTGGGGGCCGCCGGTGTCGCGGTCGGTGGCTGGGGTGTCTGGCAGGTGCGCCACCTGCAGGCCAATAATCAGCAGCAGTTGAGTCAGGTGCAGGCATTGAACGATCAGGCGCAAAGCTTGAAACTCAATGAGGAGCGACTGGCTGCGCGTCTGGCGCAATTGCCTTCGGCCGATGAGCTGGAGTCGCGCAGCCGCCTGGTGATTCAACTTCAGGGCGATCAACAGCGCTTGAATCAACGACTGGAAACGGTCCTCGGCGCAAGCCGCAAGGATTGGCGTCTGGCCGAGGCCGAGCACCTGTTGCGTCTGGCCAGCCTGCGACTGTCCGCCTTGCAGGACATCAGCAGTGCGCAGGCGCTGGTGCAGGGTGCGGATGAAATTCTGCGCGAACAGAATGACCCGGGTTCGTTCGCCGCCCGCGAGCAAGTGGCCAAAACCCTGGTGGCCTTGCGCAGCACCGAGCAACCGGATCGCACCGGGCTGTTCCTGCGTCTCGGTGCGCTACGTGATCAGGTCATCAGCCTCACCGAACTGGCTCCCGAATATAAGGACCGCGGCGATTCGTTGCTCGGCCTGACCGCCGATGGCGATGGTGCCAGTCGCTGGTCGCAATGGTGGGATCAGATCTCGCGCTACATCCGCATCGACTTCAATGCCGACAAAAATGTTCGACCGCTGCTGGCCGGGCAGGGCCTGAGTCAGGTTCGTCTGGCCCTGAGCCTGGCCCTGGAGCAGGCGCAGTGGGCCGCGCTCAACGGTCAGGCCGCCGTGTATACCCAGGCGCTGGATGAAGCGCGGGACGTTCTCAAAGGCAACTTCAACCCGGATAACCCGCAAAGCAAAGTCATGCTGGAGCAGGTGACCGAGTTGAGCGCGCAGCCGGTCACGGTGATCACGCCTGACCTGACGGGTACGCTGAGTGCAGTTCAAGGGTATCTGGAACGGCGCAACGTCAATGCCGAGGACTCCATCAAGCCGCTGCCAAAACCTGCCGCGAATGCTGTGCAGGAGGCCACGCCATGAAACGCCTCTATGTGATCGTGTTCCTCGTGATCGCTGCCGCCGCGGCATTGGGGCTGGCGATTGCCGAGCACTCCGGTTACGTGCTGGTCGCCTACAAGTCTTTCCGATTCGAGTCCAGCCTGTGGGCGACTCTGGCACTGGTGGCGGTGCTGTGGCTGGTGATCTGGGGCATCAAGGCGCTGGTCGAGCTGGTAATGACCTCCAGTGGCGTGGTCAACCCGTGGTCTCGGCGCAACCGCAGCCGTCGGGTGCAGGTCGCAATCGAACACGGCCAGCTGGATCTGGCTGAAGGTCGCTGGGCGAGTGCGCAACGTCATCTGTTTCGTGCCGCTGAAGCCGAGCGCCAGCCGCTGCTTTACTATCTCGGCGCTGCCCGGGCCGCGAACGAGCAAGGAAATTACGAAGAAAGCGACAACCTGTTGGAGCGCGCACTTGAGCGTCAACCCCAGGCCGAGCTGGCCATCGCATTGAATCACGCACAGTTGCAGACCGACCGTGGCGACACTGAAGGCGCCCTGACCACTCTGCAAGCAATGCGCGAACGTCATCCACATAACGCGCAGACCCTGCGTCAGTTGCAGCGCCTGCACCAGCAGCGGGGCGACTGGTCGGCGGTGATCCGTCTGCTGCCGGAGCTACGCAAGGATAAAGTCCTGCCGGCCGCCGAGCTTGTCGAACTGGAACGCCGGGCCTGGGGCGCGAACCTTTCCCTGGCAGCACAGCGGGACGAGGACGGCGCGGTCGGCCAACAGTCACTCGATCGCGCTTGGCAGCAACTGACGTCGGCACAGCGACAAGAGCCGCAACTGGTGCTGGCCTATGCCGAACAGTTGCGACAACTGGGTGCCCAGACTGAAGCCGAGGAAGTCCTGCGTACGGCGCTAAAACGCAACTACAGCAGTCATCTGGCGCGTCTCTACGGACTGGTTCGCGGCAGCGATCCGGCCCGTCAGCTGCAGGTTGCCGAAGGCTGGCTCAAGGATCATCCGACGGACCCAAGCCTTCTGCTGACCCTTGGCCGGCTGTGTCTGCAAAACAGCTTGTGGGGCAAGGCTCGGGATTATCTGGAAAGCAGCCTGCGCGTGGAGCGCAATCCGGAAGCCTGCGCGGAACTGGCGCGGCTGTTGGCGCAGATGGGTGACACCGAGCGCAGCAATCAGCTGTTTCAGGAAGGTCTGGGGCTGCTGGACGAGCGCTTGCTGGCGGCTCCACTGCCGGTACCGGTTCGCGCCTGAAAAGCGCGCATTTGCAGCCACGGGCGAAGCCTGCGCCAGTGGCTGCCATCGTGTCAAAACCCTACGATTTTCACTTTCCTGGGGTGTCTTCAGCAAAGTCCTACAGAGCCCTACGTTTAATCCCCTCGAATGCGTCGGGATTTCCCTACACCTGTGGTGAAGTGTCTCTGGCAATCAGCCTTGAAAGCCTGCCGCGCTTTCCTCTACCGTAACTGTCTGTCTCAACTGTTACGGAAAAGCCATGATTTTGGCCCGCTCACGCTCCTTGTTTTTCATGGCTTTCATCGCCGGTGCCCTGGCGTTGGGCGGCTCCTATTATCTGGAATATGTGATCGGCCTGCGATCCTGCGGTTTGTGTCTGTTGCAGCGTTTTTGCCTGGCGCTCTTTGCCGGCGTCTGCCTGATGGCTTCAATCCATGGTCCCGGTCGCGTCGGCAATTGCCTCTATTGGTTGCTGGCCCTGGGTTGCAGCCTGGCGGGGACCACCACGGCATGGCGACAAGTGTTGCTGCAAAGCAGTCCATCAGTTCATCCAGGGGTGTGCTCAACCAATCTGGCGGAGCTGTTCGCCAGTACGCCTTGGGTGCCTTTAGTGCAGAAGATGTTCAGCGGCACGGTCGATTGTGTGGAAATTTCCTGGACGCTATTCGATTTGAGTATCGCGGAGTGGAGTCTGCTGCTCTTTATCGCCGTGATGATTCTGGCTGTTTCCCAGTTGTGGCGCCTGGTCTGGAGCCGCTGCCTGCGACCGCTCAGCGGCGAGTCGTCGCACCGGGCTCTTATCAGTGATTAAACACTTGTATGAACTTTATCGCCTGAGTACCTTGAAGCCAGTGTCGCGCGGGCATAATCTGGCCCGCACGTGTCATTGGAATTACGTTGCTCGATGACGCTATGCCTGACCGCCCACCGACGTTACAAGAGGCGAGCGGGCGTAGAGCATCTGACCCCCAAGGGAAGAGAGATCACCATGCTCGAAAGTTGTCAGAATGCTCAGGAACGCTGGGGCGGAGTGCACCTGCTGATCGACCGCTGGTTGCAGGAGCGAAAAGAGCTGATCGATGCATACGACAAGCTCGGTGCAAAGCCTGAGGCGCTGAGCGAGAATCGAAAGCCCTTGCAGGAGTTCTGCGGCGTGCTGGTCGATTACGTGTCTGCCGGGCATTTTGAGATCTATGAGCAGCTGACGGGGGAGGCCAAGGCTTTCAACGACAAGCGTGGCCTGGAACTCGCCGAGACGATCTACCCGCGTATCGACGTCATTACCGAGAAGCTTCTCGCGTTCAATGACCTTTGCGATGAAGGCAAATGCGTCGCCGAGAAATTCAAGGAACTGGGCGGGCTGTTACACGAACGCTTTGAGCTGGAAGACTGCCTGATCGAAGTGCTGCATACCGCACACAAGGAAGCCGATTCGGTTCAAGCCTGAATCGCTTCCCGCAAGACCTGAAAACGGTGCGCCAAGGCGCACCGTTTTTTGTGCCCGCGATTTAACGGGTGGCGCCACGTAACTCGACTTCGAACACCAAGGGTGTGAACGGTGCGATCACGTCACCGGCACCCTCGGCGCCATAAGCTTGCGACGAGGGAATCACCAGTCTCCACTTTGCCCCAACCGGCATGTTTTGCAGCGCGCTACGCCACCCGGCAATGACGCTGTCGAGGCTGAACCATTGTGGTTGGCTGCTCTGGTCGAACACCGTGCCGTCGGGTAAGCGACCGATGTACAACACTTGCACCTTGCCGTTCGGTCCTGCCTTGGCGCCATCGCCCGCAGTCAGTTCGGTCAGCAACACGCCATCCGCCAACTCACGCACGCCGGGCCTGGCTTTTTCTTCGGCGAGAAAACGCTGCTCTTTTTCCAGGGCTGCTTCGCTGCGCGGTTCGGCCGATTGCATGGCAACCCGAGCTTCGTGCTCGCTCAGTATCTGTTCGATCTGCTCGTTTTTGGGCGCCAGAGGTTTGCCTTGATAGGCTTGTTGCAGGCCCTCGACCAACGCCTGAAGTTGCAGGTCGGGAACCTCTTGGCGCAAGCGTTCACCCAGGCTCGCACCCAGGCTGTAGGCGAGATCGTGAGCCTCGTTTTCTCGTGTGCTTTCGGCGGCATGGGCCACGGAAAAAAACACGCACAGCGATAAAAAAAAGTAGCGCGACATGGGCACTCTCCGACCGAAATTGCGAACGATTATGCCAGTGAGAATGCGCGCAACGGTGAACTGCTTTTGCATCGGCACAGAAGTTTTTCTGTCCTTTGCAACGCAACGCTTTCGATAGTGTCAACATGCCCTAGCGGCGGTTGCAGCAGAGGTCTAGTATGAGCCGCAACTCACTTCAGCCAGGAGGTAAACCATGTCGGCCACCAAGAAGCCAGTAAACACTCCGTTGCACCTGCTCCAACAACTCTCGAGCAGCCTGCTCGAGCATCTTGAAACCGCTTGTTCCGAAGCCTTGGCTGATGCTGAAAAATTGCTCGCCAAACTGGAAAAGCAGCGCGGCAAAGCGCAAGAGAAACTGCACAAATCCCGCATCAAATTGCAGGACGCCGCAACAGCCGGCAAAGCCAAGGCACAAGCCAAAGCCAAAGGTGCAGTGGGCGATCTCGAGGAGTTGCTTGATGCGCTCAAGGATCGTCAATCGGAAACCCGCGCCTACATTCTGCAACTCAAACGCGATGCTCAGGAAAGCCTGAAACTGGCCCAGGGCGTTGGCCGTGTGCAAGAGGCTGTCGGCAAGGTGTTGACCCTGCGTGCGGCCAAACCAGCTGCTGCGCCTGCAAAGAAAGCAGCCGCCAAACCGGCTGCTGCAAAAGCACCGGCCAAGCCTGCTGCGAAACCCGCTGCTGCCAAGCCAGTAGCGAAAACTGCCGCCGCCAAGCCAGCTGCAAAACCTGCCGCGAGAAAACCCGCTGCCAGCACTGCCAAACCAGCGGCTAAAACCACCGCGGCGAAACCTGTTGCTGCACGGTCTGCTGCTGCAAAAGCTGCTGCTGCCAAGCCAGTCGCCGCTAAAACTGCCGCCGCGAAACCAGCGGCAAAAACAGCTGCAAAACCGGCCGCTAAACCTGCTGCCCGAACCGCTGCCGCTAAACCTGCAGCCAAACCTGTTGCGGCCAAACCCGCTGCCAAGCCAGCGACCAAACCCGCTGCCAAAGCACCGGCGAAACCAGTCGCTAAAACGGCTGCTGCGAAACCCGCCGCTGCCAAGCCTGCGGCAAAACCAGCAGTGAGAAAGCCAGCTGCCGTCAAGCCAGCCACAGCACCTGCGGCCAAACCGGCGACCCCGGCTCCAACCGCAACACCTGCCTCGGCATCCACCCCATCGACAGCTACGTCAGCACCCACGCCGGCGTCTGCTCCGAGTGCAGCAGTGACCTCCCCAACCAGCGCTTCCTAAGTGCCGGTTACCGCGACGCGCAGCTGATGCAGCGCGTCGCGGTCCAGGTGGGCGGCGCCAGCCGTCACGCCTTCAAGCCAGACCGAGAGATCGGTTGCCTTATCCTGCGGCCAATTGTGTGCCGATCGTTCCAGTCGCAATAGCAGATGTCGCTCGGCTTCCAGCTCCAACGCCTTCACCTGTTCACGCAAAGCATGCAAATCGACGTCGTCCGTAGCCGCCGCTTTCCACTGCGTGCGCAAGGCTCGTAACGGTCGAACCACGTCGGCGTCCCAGGACTCGGCCACAGTGCGAAGTTGTTGCAAACGCTGTTCATTGCAGGCAACTCCTCGCTGGCCCAGCCAAGCGGCGCACAGCAGCAGGCAGACGTTAACGCCCGCAGACTGCAATTGCAGGCACGCCTGTTCAACACCCGGTCGGGCGTAAGTACTCAGGGAAAAGCTCCACAGGTCAGAGGACATAGTGCTACTCGCGCCAGTTGCGAGCGAAGCTGGTAGACTCCGCCGCCATTATGATTCGACTTCAGAACCTGACTTTACAGCGTGGCCCGCAACGTCTGCTAGAAGACGCCGAGCTGACGCTGCACGCCGGCCAGAAAGCCGGCCTGATCGGTGCCAACGGCGCCGGCAAATCGAGCCTGTTCGCCTTGCTTCGGGGTGAGCTGCACCCGGACTCGGGTGACTGCTTCCTGCCGGCCGACTGGCGTATCGCCCACATGCGCCAGGAGGTCGACACGCTCGAACGCCTGGCGGTCGACTACGTGCTCGATGGCGACCTGCGCCTGCGTCAGGTGCAACGCGACCTGGCGGCAGCCGAAGCGGCCCACGACGGTGCCGCTCAGGCCCGCCTGCACTCCGAGCTCGATAGCGCCGACGGTTACACCGCCGATGCCCGTGCCCGCAAGTTGCTGGCCGGTTTGGGGTTCACCAACGAGCAGATGGATCGCCAGGTAGGAGATTTCTCCGGTGGCTGGAGGATGCGTCTGAACCTGGCGCAGGCCTTGATGTGTCCTTCGGACCTGCTGCTGCTCGACGAACCAACCAACCACTTGGACCTCGACGCCATCATCTGGCTCGAAGAGTGGCTCAAAAGCTATCCCGGCACCTTGATGCTGATTTCCCACGACAGGGACTTCCTCGATGCCGTGGTCGATCACGTGGCTCACGTCGATCAACGCAAGATCACCTTGTACCGCGGTGGCTATAGCGCCTTCGAGCGTGCCCGTGCCGAGCGTCTGGCCCAGCAACAGCAGGCCTACGAGAAGCAACAGGTGCAACGTGCGCACATGGAAAGCTACATCGCCCGCTTCAAGGCCCAGGCCACCAAGGCCCGTCAGGCCCAGAGCCGGATCAAGGCACTGGAGCGGATGGAGGAGCTGACCGCGGCTCACGTCGACTCGCCGTTCGATTTTGTCTTCCGCGAATCGCAGAAAATCTCCAGCCCGTTGATCGACCTGTCCGATGCCCGATTGGGCTACGGCGACAAAACCGTGCTGGAGAAGGTCAAGCTGCAATTGACCCCGGGCGCGCGGATCGGCTTGCTCGGCCCGAACGGGGCCGGCAAGTCGACCCTGATCAAGAACCTGGCAGGTGAGCTGTCACCGTTGGCCGGTCGCTTGACCCGTGGCGAGAACACCGTGGTCGGTTACTTCGCTCAGCATCAGCTCGACTCGCTGGACTCCAAGGCCAGCCCGTTGCTGCACGTGCAGCGTCTGGCGCCGACCGAGCGCGAACAGACACTGCGCGACTTCCTCGGCGGTTTCGACTTCCGTGGTGCGCGGATCGACGAGCCGGTGCTGAATTTCTCCGGTGGCGAGAAAGCGCGCCTGGCCCTGGCGTTGATTGCCTGGGATCGGCCGAACCTGCTGCTGCTCGACGAACCGACCAACCACCTGGACCTGGAAATGCGTCTGGCGTTGACCATGGCCCTGCAAGAGTTCAGTGGTGCGGTACTGGTGGTTTCCCACGACCGTCATTTGCTCAAGAGCACCACGGACAACTTCTATCTGGTGGCGGACGGCAAGGTAGAGGAGTTCGACGGCGACCTGGAGGACTACACCCGTTGGCTCGTGGAATACCGTCAACGCAATGCCCCGGTCAGCAACACCCCGGTCAACCCGGACAAGACCGACAAGAAAGCCCAGCGTCAGGCCGCTGCTGCGTTGCGTCAGCAACTGGCGCCGCACAAACGCGAGGCCGACAAGCTCGAAGCCGAGCTGGGCAAGCTTCACGAAAAACTGGCGAAGGTCGACGCCAGCCTCGGCGACAGCGATATCTACGAGCCGGCGCGCAAGAACGAATTACGTGATCTGCTGGCCGAACAAGCCAGGTTGAAGGTGCGTGAGTCGGAGCTGGAAGAGGCCTGGATGGAAGCGCTCGAACTGCTGGAAAGCATGCAGGCGGAGCTGGAGGCGCTGTCCTGATGGACGCCTTCAAGCTGCCGCTACCGGCTGTGGGGGTCGAGCCGATCTGGCTCGGCGTGCAAATCCTGCTGATCCTGCTGGCCGGCTACATTGCCCAGCGTTTCGTCGCCAAATGCCTGACCCGTCTCGGCGAGCGCTATCCGTTTCCGCCGCAGTTGCTGATGCCGCTGCGCGGTGGTCTGCGCTGGCTGATCATGGGCAGTGCATTGATTTTCGTGCTGGAGCGCCTCGGGGTTTCGGCCACGGTGCTCTGGACGGCGTTGTCCGGTTTCGTCGCCGTCGCGGCCGTGGCGTTTTTCGCCATGTGGAGCGTGCTCTCCAATTTGTTGTGCGCGATCCTGATCTTTACCGTCGGCCCATTCCGCATTGGCGACGTGGTCGAACTGGTGGACACCACCGACAAGCCTGGCGTCAAAGGCCGGGTGATTGCGATCAATCTGCTCTACACCACATTGATCGAGGCCGAGGAACTTGGTACCGGCAGCGCCATGGTGCAAGTGCCCAACAGCTTGTTCTTCCAGCGTTCGGTCAGGCGTTGGCGCGGGACGGATGTGTTTCCTTCCAGCGGGTTTGAGAAGTAGCCCTAAAGATTGCAGCCTTCGGCAGCTCCACATTGGAACGTGTTTTCCCGTAGGAGCTGCCGAAGGCTGCGATCTTTGTGTTCGACCAGATGAAGCCCCTTTTCCTGCAAAAAATCGGTAGTCATTGGCCCAAAGCCGCATTAGCTTAGACGTCTGTCACGAGTCTGAGTCGAGGTGTGCAATGGAGCTTCAAACATGGCTGGCGTTCTTTGCCGCCTGCTGGGTGATCAGTCTTTCTCCCGGTGCCGGCGCCATTGCGTCGATGTCCAGCGGTCTGCAATACGGTTTCTGGCGCGGCTACTGGAATGCGCTGGGTCTGCAATTGGGCCTGGCGGTGCAGATCGCAATTGTCGGCGCCGGTGTTGGCGCAATTCTCACGGCGTCAGCGACGGCCTTCTATGCGATCAAATGGTTCGGCGTGGCGTACCTGGTTTTTCTCGCGATCAAGCAATGGCGTGCGCTGCCCAGCGACATGAGCGATGACGCGGCGGTGCGTCAGATCGGCAAGCCAATGGCGCTGGTGTTCCGTGGTTTTCTGGTGAACATCAGCAACCCCAAGGCACTGGTGTTCATGCTCGCGGTGCTGCCGCAGTTCATTGACCCGCATGCGCCACTGCTGATTCAGTACGTGATCATTGGCGTCACCATGATCTGCGTCGATCTGATCGTCATGGCCGGCTACACCGGGCTGGCCTCCAAAGTGTTGCGACTGTTGCGCACACCAAAACAGCAAAAACGCATGAACCGGACGTTTGCCGGGCTATTCATCGGCGCGGCCGCCTTCATGGCGACACTGCGCAAAGCGGCCGCTTAAAACGCTCCCGTGTAAAAAAGGCGACCCTGGCGGTCGCCTTTTTCGTTTGGGGGCCGCTCGCGAAACCAATGCGATTACGAAGAACTATCAACAAAGCTTGAGCGAAACCCGTCTGGCGTTAACAATATGTAACTTCGTATTTCCAATTGAGATTTATTCATGATTGCCCCGTCCCGTTTATTGGCCTGGCTGCTGTTGCCGCTGTTCGCGACATGCAGCTTTCAATTGCTGGCCGACCCCGTCGATGGCGCGCCTCAGGCGTTGCACGTGCTTGATTACATCAGCGCGGATTACCCGGAGACGGTGCGGGCGGGAAGCATCATCAATCAGGCCGATTACCGCGCCCAACAACAGTCGATCAAGGCACTGCAAGAGTGGGTCGGGTCCATGCCGGCCAAACCGGAGAAAGCCTCTCTGGAACAGGGCGTGGTTGATTTGCGAAAGGCCGTCAGTGCTCGTCAGGAGGGCGCCGATGTCGCCCGACAGGCTCGGCAATTGGGCGCGAAGTTGGCCGTGGCCTATGAAGTCAGCCAAGCCCCGATCATTACGCCTGACCCTACTCGTGGTGCGCCGTTGTACGCCCAGCATTGCTCAGTCTGCCATGGCGACACCGGGGCCGGCGATGGCCCGGCGGGTGTTGGCCTGATGCCGCCGCCGTCCAATCTTCGCGATGCCTCGCGTGTGGATCGCCTGAGTCTCTATGCGATCTACAGCGCCGTTGGCCTGGGTGTGGAAGGGACGGACATGCCGGCCTTCGCCGATCAACTGGACGACCGTCAACGCTGGGACCTGGCGTCCTACATCGCCAGCTTCAGTGTCGACCTGGTTACGTCCGCCAGCGACAAAACCTACAACATCGCCGACCTGGCCCGTCAGACACCGACGGAAGTGCAAGTGGCCGAGGGGCCGCAAGCAGCGGCGACGTTCCGAGCCCAGCGGGCGCAGCCTCCGCAGGTCAAGCGTGGTCCGGCGCAGTTGCTCGATTACACCGCCGCCACCCTGGATAAAAGCATCGCGGCGTATCGCGCCGGTGATCACGATCAGGCCTATGACCTGTCGGTAGCGGCTTACCTGGAAGGCTTCGAGCTTGTTGAAAGCTCGCTCGACAACGTCGATGCCAATGTGCGCAAAGACACCGAAAAATCCCTCATGGCGTACCGACAGTCGTTGCAGGACGGTTTGTCGGTGGGCGAAGTCGAGCAGCGCCTGGACGCGGCCAAGGCGAAACTGAAAACGTCGGCGGGCCTGCTGGGCAATGATGGCCTGAGCTGGTCCCTGAGCTACATCTCCGGTCTGCTGATCCTGCTGCGCGAAGGGCTGGAAGCGATTCTGGTACTGGCGGCGATCCTGGCTTTCCTGCGTAACACTGGCCAGCAATCGGCGGTTCGCAGCGTCAACGTCGGTTGGGGTCTGGCGCTGGTGGCAGGTTTGGCGACTTGGGCACTGGCGGCCTATGTGATTGATGTCAGCGGTTCGCAGCGTGAGTTGCTGGAAGGCGCGACGGCCTTGTTTGCCGCCGTCATGGTGCTCTGGCTGGGCGTGTGGATGCACGACCGTCGCCACGCTGCGGCCTGGCAGGACTACATCAAGAGCAGCCTGGTGGGCGGCGGTGGTCGGTTCGGTTTTGCGACCCTGGCGTTTTTCTCGGTGTATCGCGAGCTGTTCGAAGTGATTCTGTTCTACGAAACCCTGTGGTTGCAGGCGGGGCCGGCGGGGCATAACGCGGTGTTGGCCGGTGGCGCGACGGCGCTGGTACTGCTGGTCGGTCTGGCGTGGGTGATTTTGCGCGGTTCGGCCAAGCTGCCACTGTCGTTGTTCTTCAGCATCAACGCCGGTCTGTTGTGCGCGTTGTCGGTGGTGTTCGCCGGGCATGGCGTGAAAGCGTTGCAGGAGGCCGGTATTTTCGGCACGCGGCCGGTGCCGTTCATTGAGTTTGACTGGCTGGGGATTCACGCGGACGCGTATTCGCTGGGTGCGCAGGCTGTGGCGATCATCGCGGTTGTTGTGTTGTATGGTCGTAGCTGGGTGGCGGAGAAGCGGCGGGTTCAGGTTTCTTGAACGGCATTCGCTGCGCTCACTTTCGCGGGCGAGCCACGCTCCCACAGGTTTAGCGTTAACCTGTAGGAATGTGGCGTGCTCGCGATGCTTTTCAACAGAGGTAAACAAGATGCGTGTCTGGATCGATGCCGATGCCTGCCCTCGGGCTGCCAAGGACCTGGTGGTGAAATTCGCCCTCAAGCGCCAGTTCGAAGTGGTGCTGGTGGCCGGGCAGCCGCAGATCAAGCCGGGCCTGGCACTGGTCAAATTGATCGTGGTGCCGAGTGGCCCGGATGCCGCCGACGATTATCTGGTGGAACACGCGGTTCCGGGCGAGCTGGTGATTTGCAGCGATGTGCCGCTGGCCGATCGCCTGGTGAAAAAGGGCGTGGCAGCGCTGGATCCGCGGGGCAAGGAGTTCGATGCACAGAACATGGGTGATCGGTTGGCGGTGCGCAACCTGTTCACCGATTTGCGCGAGCAGGGCCAAGTGAGCGGCGGACCGGCCCCGTTCGGCGAGCGTGAGAAGCAGGCGTTTGCCAATGCGCTGGACCGGATTCTGACTCGGCTCACCCGCAAACCCTGAAAAGATCGCAGCCCGCGGCAGCGCCTACGATGGATCGGTGCGTATCCGGAGCTGCCGCAGGCTGCGATTTTTTATGCGTCGTTTTCGTGGGTCAGTTCCAGCACGCGGTCCACGAGTTTGTTGATTCCGGACGCCGCTTCACTGATCGACTGCGCCAGCATGTAAGCCGGTGTACTCACCAGTTTGCGTGCCTTGTCTTCGACGATGTCACTGACTGCGCATTCCTTGTGGGTCGCGCCCATCTTGTTCAGGGCTGTGGCCGTGTCGGTGTCGTTGCCGATGGTGCAGGTCACGCCGGGGCCGTAGATTTTTGCGGCCAGGGCCGGCGAAATGCAGATCAGGCCGACCGGCTTGCCAGCCTCGGCAAAGGCTTCGGTCAGCGTCAGGACATCGGGTTGAACGGTGCAGCCGGTGCCTTCGATGGCAAAGTTGGAGAGGTTCTTGGCCGAACCGAAACCGCCGGGGATGATCAGCGCGTCGAAATCCTCGGCGTTTGCCTCGCGGATGTCCTTGACCTCGCCACGGGCAATTCGCGCCGACTCCACCAGCACATTGCGCGCCTCGGGCATTTCTTCGCCGGTCAGGTGGTTGATCACATGCAGCTGCGCAATGTCGGGTGCGAAACACTGCACCTGCGCGCCACGCTGATCAAGACGCAGCAGGGTAATCACGCTTTCGTAAATCTCGGCGCCGTCGTATACGCCACAACCGGAAAGGATCACTGCAACTTTTTTGCTCATGGGCTTTTCTCCAGATTCATGGCGTTAAATGTCCACTAATTTGTCACTCGTTGCCATAGGGTTAGTTCGCGGTTACACCTAGCATCTGTCCTCAGGATTCCGATCAGGGCGCGTCATGGACTTCATTCTGTATGCGGTGCCGTTTTTCTTTGTGCTCATTGCCGCTGAATTGCTGGCCGATCGTTGGCGCGGGGTCACTAATTATCGGCTGGCAGACGCGATCAACAGCATCAGCACCGGCGTGTTGTCGACCACTACGGGGCTTTTGACCAAGGGTGTGGGGTTGCTGACCTACGCTTTTGCCCTCCAGCATCTGGCGCTGTTCGAACTGTCGGCCGACAGCGTCTGGGTCTGGGTATTGGCCTTCGTCCTTTATGACTTCTGCTACTACTGGCTGCACCGCATGGGCCATGAGCGCAACATCCTCTGGGCCGCTCACTCGGTGCATCACCAAAGCGAGGAGTACAACCTGTCCACCGCCTTGCGCCAGACCAGCACCGGTTTTGTGCTGAGCTGGATCTTCTACCTGCCGATGGCGGTCGTCGGCGTGCCCTTGCTGGTGTTCGTCAGTGTCGCAGCGCTCAATTTGCTGTACCAGTTCTGGGTGCACACGCGACACATTCCCAAGCTCGGCTGGTTCGAGTGGTTCTTTGTCACGCCGTCCAATCATCGGGCTCACCATGCACAGAACGCTCTCTACATGGATCGCAACTACGGCGGGGTGTTCATTATTTGGGACCGTCTATTCGGCTCGTTCCAGGAAGAGGACGACAACGAACCGGTGATTTTCGGCGTGACCACACCGTTGGAGAGCTGGAATCCGGTGTGGGCGAACCTGCAGTTCTACGCTCAGCTGTGGGCTGATGCCCGACGGACGCAAAGCACCTGGGACAAGCTGCGGATCTGGTTTATGCGCACCGGCTGGCGCCCGGCCGACGTGGCGGCCAAATACCCGATGAACAAACCTGACCTGACCCGGTTCCGCAAATTCGAAGTGCCGCTGGACAGGCGTCAGCAGATTTATGTGCTGTTGCAGTTCTGCGTCTACATCGCGCTGGGCAGTTACCTGATGAATCTGGAACCGAACTTGCCTGCCTCCGCCCTGGTGTTGGGCTGGGGGGCGGTGGCGTTCGGTCTGTTTGTGCTGGGCGTGGCCCTGGAGAATCGCCCGTGGGCGTTGAAGCTGGAGCTGCTGCGGCTGGTGTCGAACGTGCCACTGGTGTGGCTGGCGCCGATGGTTGGGCTGTGGCCGGCCAGTGCAGTGGGCTGGGTCGGCCTGCTCAGTTACAGCCTGTTGAGCGGGATCGGTCTCTACTGTTGCAGAAACCGCTTCACTCGGCTGGCGTCGTAGGTCCTTCGGTTTTGGCTCGTTCGGCTTTCAGGGCTTGCTCGTCGGCGTAGATTTTTTTGGCCAGGCGCGCGTTCTTGAAACGCCGGCGCAGCCACAGCCCCACGCCCAGGACCAGCAGGGCGCCGAGCACCCACAGCTCGTACTTCTTGACGCTGCCGAGCAGGCCTTCGAGTACCGCGCCGAAGTGATAGGCCGCGGCCGCGAGGGCGGTGGCCCAGATCGCTGCGCCAATCCCGTTCAGCAGCAGATAACGTCCCGGCGGATAGCCCGACAGGCCGATGGCCACCGGCATGACGGTGCGCAAACCGTAGACGAAGCGAAAGCTCAGGACCCAGATGTCCGGGTGTTTGCGGATATGCTCCAGCGCCCGGTCACCCATCATTTGCCAGCGGGGTTTGCGGGCCAGCAATTTGCGGCCGTGCTTGCGCCCCAGGAAGTACCACAGCTGATCGCCGGCATAGCTGCCGAAGAAGGCCACGACCACCACCAGGTTGATGTCCATGTATCCACGGAACGCAAGGAAACCCGCGAGCACCAGAATGGTTTCGCCTTCGAAAAACGTGCCAAGGAACAGGGCAAAGTAGCCGAAGTCATGCAGAAATTGTTGGAGCATTGTCTGGGTGCTGGCGAAATGAACGCGCAGCCTAACCCTTCGGACACATTCAGGAAAGTGTCCAAATGTGTCTCGACGTGAACATTTCCTACAACGACAATGGAATGCGGCTACCTGTCACAGGGTACGCACAACTGTCATGTGTTCGTCATAATGGCCGCTTATAACTGTCACGCTCGCCCGTCTGTGCGGGCTCAGGAGTCTGCCGTGAGTTTTACCCCCGCCAACCGTCTGTTCCCTGCAACCCGCCTGCGCCGTAACCGTCGTGATGATTTTTCGCGTCGTCTGGTCCGTGAAAACGTCTTGACCGTCGATGACCTGATCCTGCCGGTGTTCGTGCTGGACGGTGAAAACCGCCGTGAAGCGGTCGCCTCGATGCCGGGCGTCGAACGCCTGACCATCGACCTGTTGCTCGAAGAAGCGGCCAAGTGGGTTGAGCTGGGTATTCCGGCGCTGGCGCTGTTCCCGGTGACGCCGGCAGGGCTGAAGTCGCTGGACGCCGCCGAAGCCTGGAACCCTGAAGGTATCGCCCAACGCGCCACCCGTGCCTTGCGCGCGCAGTTCCCTGAACTGGGCGTGATCACCGACGTTGCGCTGGATCCGTTCACCACCCACGGCCAGGACGGTATCCTCGACGAGGAAGGCTACGTTCAGAACGACATCACCGTCGACGCACTGGTCAGGCAAGCCCTGTCCCATGCCGAAGCCGGTGCTCAGGTCGTGGCCCCGTCGGACATGATGGACGGTCGCATCCAGGCGATTCGCGAAGCGCTCGAAGTGGCCGGTCACGTAAACGTGCGGATCATGGCCTACTCAGCGAAGTACGCCAGCGCCTATTATGGTCCTTTCCGCGATGCAGTCGGCTCGGCGCTGAACCTGGGCAAGGCCAACAAGGCCTCGTATCAGATGGACCCGGCCAACAGCAACGAAGCCCTGCACGAAGTGGCGGCAGACTTGTCAGAAGGCGCAGACATGGTCATGGTCAAGCCAGGCATGCCGTATCTGGACATCCTTTGCCGGGTCAAAGAAGAATTCAAAGTGCCGACGTTTGTTTATCAAGTCAGCGGCGAATACGCCATGCACATGGCGGCGATCCAGAATGGCTGGTTGAGCGAAGGGGTTATCCTTGAGTCCCTGACCGCTTTCAAACGTGCAGGGGCTGATGGCATCCTGACGTACTTTGCCGTTCGTGCTGCTCAATTGCTACGAGAGCAAAAATAGCCCTCCCAGGAACATTCGATGAATACCGAAGTACTCACTGAAGTTGCCGTAAAAGATGCTCAACCGGTGGTGGAGAAAATCGACGAGACCCCGCCGGAGCTGGAGCCAGCTCCGCCCGCGGTGGTCGTCGAGCCCGCTGCGGCAGCGCCTGCGATTACCATTCCAGGCCTGGATGACAGCAGCCTGTACATCCACCGCGAGCTGTCGCAACTGCAGTTCAACATTCGCGTGCTGGAACAGGCGCTGGATGAGTCCTACCCGTTGCTGGAGCGGCTGAAGTTTCTGCTGATCTTCTCCAGCAACCTGGACGAGTTCTTCGAGATTCGTGTTGCCGGCCTGAAAAAGCAGATCACCTTCGCCCGTGAACAAGCGGGCGCCGATGGTCTGCAACCGCATCAGGCATTGGCGCGCATCAGCGAGTTGGTGCACGGTCACGTTGACCGCCAATACGCGATCCTCAACGATATTCTGTTGCCGGAGCTGGAAAAACATCAGGTCCGCTTCATCCGTCGCCGTAACTGGACGACCAAGATCAAAACCTGGGTCCGTCGTTATTTCCGCGACGAGATCGCGCCGATCATCACGCCGATCGGACTCGACCCGACGCACCCGTTCCCGTTGCTGGTGAACAAAAGCCTCAACTTCATCGTCGAGCTCGAAGGCATCGACGCCTTCGGCCGCGACTCCGGTCTGGCGATCATTCCTGCGCCGCGTCTGCTGCCGCGGATCATCAAGGTGCCGGAAGAAGTCGGCGGCGCGGGCGACAACTATGTCTTCCTGTCGTCGATGATCCACGCCCACGCCGATGACCTGTTCCAGGGCATGAAGGTGAAGGGCTGCTATCAGTTCCGCCTGACCCGAAACGCCGACCTGGCACTGGACTCCGAAGATGTGGAAGACCTGGCCCGTGCCCTGCGCGGCGAGCTGTTCTCCCGTCGCTACGGTGATGCGGTGCGTCTGGAAGTCGCCGACACGTGCCCGAAACACCTGTCCGATTACCTGCTCAAGCAATTCAACTTGAGCGAGTCGGAGCTGTATCAAGTCAATGGTCCGGTGAACCTGACGCGTCTGTTCAGCATCACCGGCCTGGACAGTCAGCGTGAGCTGCAATACCTGCCGTTCACCCCGCAGATCCCGAAACTGCTGCAAAACAGCGAGAACATCTTCAGCGTGATCAGCAAGCAGGACATCCTGCTGCTGCACCCGTTCGAGTCGTTCACGCCGGTGGTCGACCTGTTGCGCCAGGCCGCGAAGGATCCGCATGTATTGGCGGTGCGCCAAACCTTGTACCGGTCGGGTGCCAACTCGGAAATCGTCGATGCGCTGGTGGATGCGGCGCGTAACGGCAAGGAAGTCACCGCGGTGATCGAATTGCGTGCGCGGTTTGACGAAGAGTCCAACCTGCAACTGGCCAGCCGTCTGCAAGCAGCCGGTGCGGTGGTGATCTACGGCGTGGTCGGCTTCAAGACCCACGCCAAGATGATGCTGATCCTGCGTCGCGAGGCCGGCGAGATTGTGCGTTACGCGCACCTCGGCACCGGTAACTACCACGCCGGCAACGCTCGTCTGTACACCGACTACAGCCTGCTGACCTCCGACGACGCCTTGTGCGAAGACGTCGGCAAACTGTTCAGCCAGTTGATCGGCATGGGTAAAACCCTGCGCATGAAGAAGTTGCTGCATGCGCCGTTCACCCTGAAGAAGGGCATGCTCGACATGATTGCCCGGGAAACCCAGTTCGCCGTCGACGGCAAACCGGCGCACATCATTGCCAAGTTCAACTCGCTGACCGATCCGAAGATCATCCGCGCGCTGTACAAGGCCAGCCAGTCGGGCGTGCGCATCGATCTGGTGGTGCGTGGCATGTGCTGCCTGCGACCGGGCATCGCCGGGGTATCGCACAACATCCACGTGCGTTCGATCATCGGGCGTTTCCTGGAACACACCCGGGTTTTCTACTTCCTTAATGGCGGCGACGAGCAGATGTTCCTCTCCAGCGCCGACTGGATGGAGCGCAACCTCGACAAGCGCGTCGAGACTTGCTTCCCGGTGGAAGGCAAGAAGCTGATCATGCGGGTCAAGAAAGAGCTGGAGTTGTACCTCACCGACAACACCCACAGCTGGAGCCTGCAGTCGGACGGTCGCTACGTCCGCAACACGCCGACCGGCAACCAGAACCCGCGCAGCGCCCAGGCTACTTTGCTGGAGCGATTGGGCAGCCCGATCCTGACGGTTCGTTAACACCGGCTGGGAGTAAAAAAATGGCGATCCCAAGGGATCGCCATTTTTGTTTTCACCGAATTCTGTAGGCGCTGGCTTGCCAGCGATGGCGTACGTTCAGTCACCGCATGGCGTGATAACGCATCGCCGGCAAGCCGGCTCCTACAGGGACGTCAGCGAACGCTGAGGACGATATCGACCCGCGTCAGCCATTGCGCTTCGATTTCGAAATCGGCCTGGGTCAGCTGGTTTTCATCCAGCCAGTTTTCCGGGAACACCACTTCCAGGCTTTTGCCATTGGCGTTCAGCACGACCTGGGGCATCTGCTGGGTGCCGCGAATGTGGTGGAACAGGATCGCAAAGCGCAGCAGCACGCACAGGCGAATCAGCTTGATGCCGTCATCGTCGAAATCGGCAAATTTGTCTTTGGGAATGTTGCGTCGGTGGCCGCGCACCAGCAGTGCGAGCATCAACTGGTCTTCGCGGGAGAACCCGGCGAGGTCCGAGTGTTCGATCAGGTAGGCGCCGTGCTTGTGGTACTGATAGTGAGCGATATCCAGGCCCACTTCATGGACCTTGGCTGCCCAGCCGAGCAGTTCGCGCCAGACACCGTCCTCCAGATCCCAGTCTGCGGCCACCTGGTCGAAGGCATGCAGGGCTTTGCGTTCGACCCGCACCGCCTGTTCCAGATCGACGTGGTAGCGCTCCATCAGCGAGGTGAGGGTGCGTTCGCGTACGTCTTCGTGATGATGGCGACCGAGCAAGTCATACAGCACGCCCTCACGCAGGGCGCCTTCGCAGTGATCCATGCGTTGCAGTTCGAGAGCATCGAAGATCGCTTCGAGAATCGCCAGGCCCGCCGGGAATATTGCCCGACGGTCCGGCTTGATGCCTTCGAAGTCGATCTTCTCCACATCACCGAGTTTGATCAGCTTGCGCTTGAGCCAGGCCAGCCCCTCGGCATTGACCTCGCCCGTGCCTTGGCCGCCGGCCTTCAGCGCCAGACCGATGGCGCGGATGGTGCCCGAGGAGCCGATGGCTTCATCCCAGGTCAGGCGGTGCAGGGCGTGTTCGATGCTCATGATCTCCAGTCGCGCCGCGGTGTACGCCTGGGCGTAGCGGGCCGGAGTGATCTTGCCGTCCTTGAAATAGCGCTGGGTGTAGCTGACGCAACCCATCTGCAGGCTTTCGCGCAGCAGCGGTTCGAAGCGCTGGCCGATGATGAATTCGGTACTGCCGCCGCCGATATCGGCCACCAGGCGCTTGCCCGGTGTGTCGGCGAGGGTGTGGGACACGCCGAGGTAAATCAGGCGCGCCTCTTCACGGCCGGAGATGACTTCCACCGGGTGGCCGAGGATTTCTTCGGCGCGGTGGATGAACTCGGCGCGGTTGCGGGCTTCGCGCAAGGCGTTGGTGCCGACGATCCGCACGGCGCCTGTCGGCATACCGTTGATCAGTTGGGCAAAGCGCTTGAGGCAGTCCAGCCCGCGTTGCATCGACTCCTCACTGAGGCGACGCTCTTCGTCGATGCCGGCCGCCAGCTGCACCTTCTCCCCGAGACGCTCGAGAATACGGATTTCGCCGTTCTGGGCCTTGGCCACGACCATGTGAAAGCTGTTGGAGCCCAGGTCGATTGCGGCGATCAGGGACAGATTCTTGGCTTGGGATTGCGGCATGGTCAGGGGTCTCGGTCGATAACCTCGACATCGTGCCACGATCAAGGGCTGACGCCAACGCGCATGGTTCAATGCCTTGGTCTGAGCTATACCCAAATTCATGAGCCACCATAGCGAGACTCAATCATCTGCACCTTCCTGAACGTGGGAAGGGCAGCTATGATGGGCCACGTTTTTTTGCTTACAACCTGGAGAATTCCATGAGCAGCGATCTTATCAAACACGTTAGCGACGCGAGCTTCGAGGCTGACGTACTCAAGGCCGAAGGCGCTGTACTGGTCGACTACTGGGCTGAGTGGTGCGGCCCTTGCAAAATGATCGCTCCGGTTCTGGACGAAATTGCCGAGACCTACAAAGGCAAGCTGACCGTTGCCAAACTGAACATCGACGAAAACCAGGAAACCCCGGCCAAGCATGGCGTGCGTGGTATCCCGACCCTGATGCTGTTCAAGAACGGCAACGTTGAAGCGACCAAGGTCGGCGCGCTGTCGAAGTCGCAACTGGCTGCTTTCCTCGACGCCAACATCTAAGCGTCGTTGTAGCGAGTCAGAAAAAGCCCCGCAAATAGCGGGGCTTTTTCGTTATTGAGGGCTAGACGCTCCGAAACTCAGGTGTTACATTCGGCCCCGCGCTGGTTTCTCCAGTGCCCCCTGCTAGCCGTCGCCGACGCTCTCCTTTTCGAATAAGTACGCGATCCTGTCGCCTTCTCCGCGGCGCGGCCTCATTAAGCCAAAAGCTTAATTTCCCCCCCTCCATAAATGATTACGTCATTCCTATATGAATCTGACTGAACTCAAGCAAAAGCCGATTACCGAACTGCTCGAATTGGCCGAACAGATGGGCATAGAAAATATGGCCCGTTCGCGCAAGCAGGACGTGATTTTCTCCCTGCTCAAAAAGCACGCGAAAAGCGGCGAGGAAATCTCCGGTGATGGCGTGCTGGAGATTCTCCAGGACGGCTTCGGCTTCCTCCGCTCTGCAGACGCCTCCTATCTTGCCGGCCCAGACGATATCTACGTCTCGCCGAGCCAGATCCGTCGCTTCAACTTGCGCACCGGTGACACCATCGTTGGCAAGATCCGCCCTCCAAAGGAAGGCGAGCGTTATTTCGCGCTGCTCAAGGTCGACACGATCAACTACGACCGTCCGGAAAACGCGAAAAACAAGATTCTCTTCGAGAACCTGACCCCGCTGTTCCCGACCGTGCGCATGAAGATGGAAGCCGGTAACGGTTCCACCGAAGACTTGACCGGTCGTGTCATCGACCTGTGCGCCCCGATCGGTAAAGGCCAGCGCGGTCTGATCGTTGCACCGCCGAAAGCCGGTAAAACGATCATGCTGCAGAACATTGCCGCGAACATCGCGCGTAACAACCCTGAAGTTCACTTGATCGTGTTGCTGATCGACGAACGTCCGGAAGAAGTAACCGAAATGCAGCGCACCGTGCGCGGCGAAGTGGTTGCCTCGACGTTCGACGAGCCGCCAACCCGCCACGTGCAGGTTGCCGAAATGGTGATCGAGAAGGCCAAGCGCCTGGTCGAGCACAAGAAGGACGTGGTGATCCTGCTCGACTCCATCACCCGTCTGGCCCGTGCCTACAACACCGTGATCCCGAGCTCCGGCAAAGTGCTCACCGGTGGTGTCGATGCCCACGCCCTGGAGAAACCGAAACGTTTCTTCGGCGCCGCGCGGAACATCGAAGAAGGCGGCTCGCTGACCATCATCGCCACCGCGCTGGTTGAAACCGGCTCGAAGATGGACGAAGTGATCTACGAGGAATTCAAAGGCACCGGTAACATGGAACTGCCTCTGGATCGCCGTATCGCTGAAAAACGCGTCTTCCCGGCCATCAACATCAACCGTTCCGGCACCCGCCGCGAAGAGTTGCTGACTGCCGACGACGAGTTGCAGCGCATGTGGATTCTGCGCAAGCTGCTGCACCCGATGGATGAAGTCGCTGCCATCGAGTTCCTGGTCGACAAGCTGAAAACGACCAAGACCAACGATGAGTTCTTCCTGTCGATGAAGCGCAAGTAAGTCGAGCAGGCCAAAAAAGCCGGGGAAACCCGGCTTTTTGCTATCTGTTTTTTGATCAACAGGCAGTTCGTGGTTCTGAACCGAAGGGTTCGGCGCTAAACTGCCTGCCCCGAACGCCACGGCCAACACGAGGCTCACGCATGCAGTATCGCGACTTGCGCGACTTTATCAGCGGGCTGGAACAGCGCGGCGAACTCAAGCGCATCCAGATCCCGGTGTCCCCAGTGCTCGAAATGACCGAGGTCTGCGACCGCACATTGCGCGCAAAAGGCCCGGCACTGCTTTTCGAAAAGCCTACCGGTTATGACATTCCCGTACTCGGCAACCTGTTTGGCACCCCCGAGCGCGTGGCGTTGGGCATGGGCGCCGAAGCGGTCAGCGAGTTGCGCGAGATCGGCAAGTTGCTGGCGTTCCTCAAGGAACCCGAGCCGCCGAAGGGGCTGAAAGACGCGTGGTCCAAACTGCCGATTTTCCGCAAGATCATTTCGATGGCGCCCAAGGTCGTCAAAGACGCGGTGTGCCAGGAAGTGGTCATTGAAGGCGACGACGTCGATCTTTCGACCCTGCCGGTGCAGACCTGCTGGCCGGGCGACGTCGCCCCGCTGATCACCTGGGGCCTGACCGTCACCAAAGGCCCGAACAAGGATCGCCAGAACCTCGGCATCTACCGGCAGCAAGTGATTGGCCGCAACAAGGTCATCATGCGCTGGCTGAGCCACCGTGGCGGCGCGCTGGATTACCGCGAATGGTGCGAGAAGCATCCGGGCCAGCCGTTCCCCGTGGCCGTGGCGCTGGGTGCCGACCCTGCGACGATTCTTGGCGCAGTGACGCCAGTCCCCGACAGCCTCTCCGAGTACGCCTTCGCTGGCCTCTTGCGCGGTAATCGCACCGAGTTGGTGAAGTGCCGGGGCAACGACCTGCAAGTGCCGGCCACCGCCGAAATCATCCTCGAAGGCGTGATCCATCCGGGCGAGATGGCCGATGAAGGCCCGTACGGCGACCACACCGGCTATTACAACGAAGTCGACAGCTTCCCGGTGTTCACCGTCGAGCGCATTACCCACCGGATCAAACCGATCTACCACAGCACCTACACCGGCCGTCCACCGGATGAGCCGGCGATCCTCGGTGTGGCGTTGAACGAAGTGTTCGTGCCGATCCTGCAGAAGCAGTTCCCGGAGATCACCGATTTCTACCTGCCGCCCGAAGGCTGCTCGTACCGCATGGCCATCGTGACCATGAAGAAGTCGTACCCGGGCCACGCCAAGCGGGTAATGCTCGGTGTGTGGTCGTTTTTGCGACAGTTCATGTACACCAAGTTCGTTATCGTCACCGACGACGATATCAACGCCCGGGACTGGAACGATGTGATCTGGGCCATCACCACGCGCATGGACCCCAAGCGCGATACGGTGATGATCGAAAATACGCCGATCGATTACCTGGACTTCGCCTCGCCGGTTTCCGGCCTGGGTTCGAAAATGGGCCTGGATGCCACGCATAAATGGCCGGGCGAAACCACCCGCGAGTGGGGCCGGGTCATCGTCAAGGACGATGCCGTCACCCAACGGATCGATGCCATCTGGAATCAGTTAGGAATAGATTGATGCGTGTAACCTTGCAGCCCTCCGGAGCAGTGCTTGAGATATTGCCCGGCGAGCGGATTCTCGATGGCGCACGACGACTGGGCTACGAATGCCCGCAAAGCTGCCGCAATGGCAATTGCCACGTGTGCGCGGCGTTGTTGGTGGAAGGCCGGGTCGAACAGGCAGGCAATGTGCGTGACCACGGCGAGTTCTACACTTGCATAGCGGAGCCGCTGGAAGACTGCATCGTGCTGTGGGATGGCGTGCTCGCGCTGGGAGAATTGCCGGTGCGCAGCGTGTCGTGTCAGGTCATTGAGTGTCGGGACGTGGGCGGTGATACCTGGCGCGTGCGCCTGCGGGCGCCGGCCGGCAAGCCGCCGCGCTACCACGCCGGTCAGTACTTGATGATCGAGCGCGAGAGCGGCGAGAAATCGGCCTTTTCCCTGGCCTCGGCGCCGCACGGGGGGCGTGATCTTGAGATTCACGTGCTGGCGCGCGAAACCAGTGCACTGAACCTTATCGAACAGCTCCAGCGCCGCAGCATGGTGCGGGTCGAGCTGCCCTTCGGCGATACCCATCTCGCGGAACTGCCTGAGGGCCCACTGGTGCTGATCGCGGCGGGTACCGGCATGGGCCAGATCCACAGTCTGATCGAACATTGCCGGGCCTCTGGCTTCAAGTACCCGGTGCATCTGTATTGGGGCGTGCGTCGTCCTGAAGATTTTTATCAGATCGAACATTGGGACGAGTGGCTGAAGTTGCCCAATCTGTTCCTGCACAAAGTCGTCAGCGACCAATGCGGTTGGGGAGGGCGCTGCGGCATGTTGCATGAAGCGGTCTGCGAGGACTTCCCGAATCTGAAGCCTCTGCATGTATACGCCAGCGGCTCTCCGGCCATGGTGTATGGCACGCTGGATGCGCTGGTGGAGGCAGGGATGGACGCTCATCAAATGCGCGCCGACGTGTTTGCCTATGCCCCGCGATCTTGATCCCAGATCCTGATCCGGTAGGAGCGAGCCTGCTCGCGATGGACCCAAGAGCGCCGCGGGCAGCCAGACTCCCTGCGTAATCGTTAACGACCATCGCGAGCCTGCTCGCTCCTACAGGTTTATAACTCCATATATAGCCAATCGGCATTTATAAATTTATGTAAGTGTCGCTAGGTTATATGTCATTCAAGCAATTAATTGAAAACAGCCATGGCATTCAAATTGCCTTAAAACAAATGTGCCTTATTGTTACAACGGTACGTTCTATTAAGTAATCCTTCACTCGCGGGGAGCTGAACGCTATTCGCCATGAGCGCCATTGAATCTGCTTTTTTGAATTTGGCTTACCCTCCGCAGCTCGATCTGGGGCCGCAGCTCACGCACGAACAATTACTCGGCTCAATGCAATCGACCATGGCGCGCCACAAGGGCGGTCCGGTCTGGCTGTTTGCGTATGGTTCGCTGATCTGGCGACCGGAATGCACGGCGGTCGAACGCGTTCGTGGCCGGGTGCATGGCTACCATCGCGGGTTGTACCTGTGGTCCCACGAACATCGCGGTACGCCGGAAATGCCCGGCCTGGTATTTGGCCTGGATCGCGGCGGCTCTTGCAGCGGTTTCGCCTACCGTTTGCCCGAAGAACAACTTGAAGCCTCGCTGTATGCGCTCTGGCAGCGCGAGATGCCGTTCCCTTCCTATCGCCCGCACTGGCTCAACTGCCGTCTCGAAGATGGAAATCAGGTTCAGGCATTGGGATTTGTTCTGGAGCGGCACCTGCCCAGCTATGCCGGCAACTTGCCGGATCATGTCCTGAGTCACGTGTTTGAAAACGCTTGCGGGCGTTACGGCACCACTCGCGATTATGTCGAGCAGACCGCGCACGCCCTGCGCAGCCACGCCATGCCAGACCGGAATCTGGAGGCGCGGCTCAAGCGTTGTAAGTCAAAAGCCGATCAAGCGAGTGCTTCGCGGCCCTGACTGGCGACTTGTTTGTGACGTAGCGTCGGGGCCAGGAAGGCCATCGCCAGCAAGCAGGCGCCCACCAACAGCACGAAACCGCCATCCCAGCCGAAGTGGTCCACGGTGTAGCCCATCGCTGCACTGGCCGCGACCGACCCCCCCAGATACCCGAACAGACCGGTAAAGCCCGCCGCCGTACCGGCCGCTTTCTTCGGCGCCAGTTCCAGCGCCTGCAGGCCGATCAGCATCACCGGGCCGTAGATCAGGAAGCCGATGGACAGCAGCGCGATCATGTCGACCATCGGGTTGCCGGCCGGGTTGAGCCAGTAAACCAGCGTCGCAACCGTCACCAGTGCCATGAACACCATGCCGGTCAGGCCACGGTTGCCACGGAAGATCTTGTCCGACATCCAGCCGCACAGCAGCGTGCCCGGAATGCCTGCCCACTCATAGAAGAAGTACGCCCACGAGGTTTTATCCACGGTGAAGCCCTTGGCTTCCTTGAGGTAGGTCGGCGCCCAGTCCAGCACGCCGTAGCGCAGCAGGTAAACGAAGACGTTGGCCAGGGCGATGTACCAGAGCATTTTGTTGCGCAGCACGTATTTGACGAAGATTTCCTTGGCGCTGAATTCCTCTTCGTGACTGGCGTCGTAGCCTTCCGGGTAGTCGTTCTTGTATTGCTCGATGGGCGGCAGGCCCACGGATTGAGGGGTGTCACGCATGGTCACGAAGGCAAACACCGCCACTGCCAGCGCCACCGCTGCCGGCACATAAAACGCGGCGTGCCAGTCATTGAACAGGCCCATGCCGAGCAGGAACAACGGGCCAATCAAACCGCCACCGACGTTGTGCGCCACGTTCCACACCGACACCACACCGCCGCGTTCTTTCTGCGACCACCAATGCACCATGGTCCGGCCACTCGGTGGCCATCCCATGCCCTGGGCCCAGCCGTTGATGAACAGCAGAATGAACATCATGGTCACGCTGGACGTCGCCCACGGCGCGAAACCGAAAACGAACATCACCCCGGCCGACACCAACAGGCCGAACGGCAGGAAGAACCGCGGGTTGGAACGGTCGGACACCAGGCCCATCAGGAACTTTGAAAGACCGTAGGCGATGGCGATGGCAGACATTGCCAGCCCCAGCTGGCCACGGGAGTAACCCTCGTCGATCAGGTACGGCATGGCCAGGGAGAAGTTCTTGCGCAGCAGGTAGTAACCCGCATAGCCAATGAAGATACCGGCGAAAATCTGCCAGCGCAGGCGCCGGTAGGTGCTGTCGATTTTTTCTTCAGGCAATGGAGCCTGATGTGCGGCAGGACGAAAGAAAGCAAACATTCAAGAGCTCCAAATTTCTTGTTTTGACTGCGGATGCGAATGTTACAGTTTCGTTACCGAAAATAGCACCGGTTCTCATCGGCAAAACAGCGGAAATGTTGGAAAGCGAGCGTTCCTTTATGAACATGTCGCTCAGGTATAAGTGAAGGGCGTTGTAGGAAGCGTTACCTGTTTTCGTTGAGGGGCATTCGAGCTGCCTGAAAGAGGGCAGGCCTTTGGGAAAGGTCCTTCGTTCAAAACGGAAGTCATGGCGTTATGCGCAACGACCTTGATCCGTAACCTTTTGTGCTGTTGCCAGGTCTGGCGTTGCAGGCGAAGGGAGTAGGGATATGCGGTGGTGGTTGGGTGGACTTTTGTTGCTGGTATCAGTGGATATCTGGGCCGGAGAGGTATTCCTGATACCTGAAGATAACCCGAAGCCGATTTATCCGGTGGCGCTGTACCGGGCGGGTATCACCGGCGTGGTGCGTATCAGCATGACGGTGAAGGCCGATGGATCAGTCAGTGATGCCGTGATTGCGGAAAATGCGCATCCCGAACTCGGAGAGGCGTCATTGGCCGCCGTTAATCAATGGCGATTCAAGCCATGGACGATTACCGAGGATCAGCCTGCGCAAGTCACCGTGGTTGCACCCATTGATTACAGGCTGGACAGAGAGCATCCCTTTCACGTCAACAAGGAATTGGAACGGGTGAAATGCAGTGCCATCGCACGGGCATCGTTGAACATTGCCACGTCCTCGTGGGTAGACCTGCCGGTTTTCAGCTGGACCCGCAGTTACCTGACCCACTCGCTTTCACCGACGCAACTGCCGGAAGAGAAACGCCTGGCTCTGATTGCCAAGCTCAATGCCAGCGTCCCTTCGATTGTGCAGCGCTGTAATGTGCATCCGGCGAGCCGGTATGTGCGGTTTTTACCGGAGGAAATTCGGGTGTTGCTTTGACGGCAGTAAAAGCGCGGCTGCATGGCCGCGCTTTTTTCGCATCGAGATTCAGCGAACCTGAACCACCACTTTCCCGACCGCCTTGCGCTGGCCAAGATCATTGATTGCCTGCGCCGCGTTGCCCAGGGGATAAACCTGCGACACCAGCGGCTTCAGCTTGCCTTCGGCAAACCAGCCAAACAGTTGCTGGAAGTTTGCCGCGTTGTCTTGCGGCTGGCGTTGGGCGAACGAGCCCCAGAACACGCCGAGCACTGCCGCACCCTTGAGCAAGGCCAGGTTGACTGGCAGTTCGGGAATGCGCCCGCTGGCGAAGCCGACCACCAGCAGGCGGCCGTTCCAGGCGATGGCGCGGATGGCCTGGTCGAACAGGTCGCCGCCGACCGGGTCGTAGATCACATCGGCGCCCTGGCCGTCGGTCAGGCGTTTGATTTCTTCCTTGAGGTTGGTTTCGCTGTAGTTGATCAGCTCATCGGCGCCGGCAGCCTTGGCCACGGCGAGTTTTTCCTTGCTGCTGGCGGCGGCGATGACACGGGCGCCCATGGCTTTGCCGATTTCCACGGCTGCCAGGCCGACACCGCCGGAAGCGCCGAGCACCAGCAGGGTTTCACCCGGTTGCAGGTTGCCGCGCTGCTTGAGGGCGTGCATCGAGGTGCCGTAAGTCATGCTGAACGCGGCGGCGGTGTTGAAATCCATGGATGGCGGGATGGGCAGTACGTTGTAACCC
Source organism: Pseudomonas sp. Irchel s3b5 (assembly GCF_900187435.1). Lineage (NCBI taxonomy): Bacteria > Pseudomonadati > Pseudomonadota > Gammaproteobacteria > Pseudomonadales > Pseudomonadaceae > Pseudomonas > Pseudomonas sp. Irchel s3b5. The sequence goes on along the minus strand of NZ_FYDY01000006.1, from coordinate 178,188 downwards.
GGCACCGCGACCTGTTCGGCGAAACTGCCCCAGCCGGTCAGGGCCATGACCCGGTCGCCGACTTTCAGGTGGCTGACCTTTTCACCCACTTCGCTGACGATCCCGGCCGCTTCACCGCCCGGGGAAAACGGGAAGGGCGGCTTGAACTGGTACTTGCCCTCAATGATCAGCGTGTCGGGGAAATTTACCCCGGCGGCGTGCACCTCCAGCAGGATTTCGTTCTTCTTCGCGACAGGGCTGGCGACGTCTTCCAGCACCAGCGATTCGGCAGGGCCGAAGGCTTTGCACAGCACGGCTTTCATCAGGGCTATTCCTTTGGGAGTGATGGCCGATAAGTGTAGGTGTGTGAGTCGACGGGTCAACGAGCATGCCCGACCCTGATAGTCAGCCATAAGCTTGTGCTGGCTTGGCGGGTCGTTATGCTAGGCCGCAAACCGGATAAGGAGCGAATTGTGAAAGCGTGGATCATGTTGATGCTGGCCCTGTCTCTGCCTGTGGCAGCGGTGGCCGAAGAAGCCAAAGAGGGTGAAACGGCGCCGAAGGTTAATTACATCACCCTGAGCCCGCCGTTCGTGGGCAACTATGGTTTGGACGGCACGCCCAAGCTCAAGGTCTACAAGGCCGATGTGGCGTTGCGCGTGACCGGTGAAGAGGCGACCAAAGCGGTCAAGGCCAACGAACCGTTGATTCGTAATCAGCTGGTGGCGCTGTTTGCCCAGCAGACCACCGAGACGATGAACAACGTCGAGGCCAAGGAAAAGCTGCGTCAGGAAGCGCTGAAGCAGACCCAGCAGATCATGAACGATGAAACCGGCAAGCCGGTGGTTGAAGATCTGTTGTTCAACAATTTGATCATCCAGTAATGCTGGATCCGTAGGAGCCGGCTTGCTGGCGATAGCGCCCTCAAGACCGCCATCGCCAGCAAGCCGGCTCCTACAAAGGCATCTCAGCGCAGTGCAATCACCGCCGCCCACTGATCTTCAGTCACTGGCATCACCGAAAGCCGCGAACCCTTCTGCACCAATGGCATCTCGGCCAACGCAGCCTGCTGCTTCAGATAGTCCAACTTCAGCACCCGAGCAAACGTCTCGACGTGAGCGACATCAATCGCGCTCCAGGCGTTTTTCTCAGCCGTGGCCTTTGGGTCGTAGTAGTGGCTTTCCGGTTCCAGCGCCGTCGGGTCCGGATACGCGGCTTCGATAATTTTGCCGATCCCGGCAATCCCTGGCTCGGGGCAGCTGGAGTGATAGAAGAAAAACTCATCCCCCACCGCCATCGCCCGCAGGAAGTTGCGCGCCTGATAGTTGCGAACCCCGTCCCAGCGCGCTTTGCCGAGCTTTTCCAGCCCTTTGATCGAGAGTTCGTCGGGCTCGGATTTCATCAGCCAATAGGCCATGGTTCTGGCTCCTTGCGAGGTGGTTGGACAGGTTGTCGGGCGATTTTATGACAAACCGACAGTCGGTTGACGTCAGCGTTTGCGCAGCGGTTCACGTTGCCGCAAAATGCCGGCCTTTAAAGCTTGACGCTGCTGCACGGCCTACAAACGGAAACCGCTGCTGTCATCGTGTTGATGTGCCTTTGGGGGGGCAATCGATGAAACGCAAACCGGATTTACTATGGATTCTGGTCATTTTGTTCGGCCTTGGCGTCGTGACCACTGGCTATGCCCAAAGCCTGTGGGCCAGCAAGACTGACGCGCCGGTTGAACTCGCTCAGCTGCAGCAACAGTCGACAGCCTTCAAGCGCTGATCGTGTTTTTTCGGCGTCGCTGATTCCAGTGGCGTCTAGCCTGCGTAATACCAGGCCTTGTCCGTTACCGTTCCTTGCAGCGGCACATCCCAGCTCGCCTGAGCCAATCGCTCGACCTTCTGACATTCATGGGCCAGTCCCAACAACGTTGGCTTGCGCCAGTCCTTGCGACGCGCCAGGTAAGCCAGGCTTCGATCATAGAAGCCACCGCCCATGCCCAGTCGGCCACCGACATCGTCAAAACCCACCAACGGTAACAGCACCAGATCCAGCGCCCAGACCTTGCGTTGACGGGCGATGTTGGCTCGTGGTTCAAGGATGCGGAAGCGGTTGGGCTTGAGCTTTTCCCCCGGTCGGATGCGCTGGAAGACCATTTTGGTTCGCGGCCAGGCGCTCAGGACCGGCAGGTAAGTGGCCTTGCCCCGGCGTTGCGCGGCACGCAACAACAGGCGCGGGTCGATTTCACCGTCGGTGGGCAGGTAGAGCGAGATGTGTCTGGCGCGGCGAAACAATGGCTGCTGAGCCAATTGCTTGTACAGCCCGCGAGCGGCCTGGCGCTGCTGACTGGGTGTCAGTGCGCGGCGGGCCTTGCGCAGCATGCGTCGAAGTTGCGGGCGGGGAAGCAGCGCAGGTTCGGTCATGGAATCGGGCTTCGGCAGGACGGATACGTAAAGCGTACCCGTAAAAAAGCCGATGCCGGTATTTAAACCGGCATCGGACTGGAATCAGGCTCCCCGGATGAACCGCTGCTGACTTAGCCCTTGAACCCGAAAGTTCAAGGTGGAAGATGCAGTAGGCTTTAAGGCTTTCCGTCTAGCGGACATGCACACCAGCCCAACGTGCAACCTCCAGGGTAGTGCGAATCGGCTCAGGGACGTGGTCAACTGGCAAGCACCCCAGGGAGTGATGCGAGTATACCTCAAGCGGTTGCGCTAATCAGCCTTTGGTGACGTCCGGATCGGCGGCGAGCGCCAGGTCGACGCGATCGAGCAAGTCGCGAACCTGCTCGCGGGTCGAACCGCTGACTTGCACATCCGGGCGATCTTCCTTGTGCAGCAAGTCATGCGTGATGTTCAGCGCGGCCATCACGGCGATGCGATCGGCACCGATGACTTTGCCGCTGCTGCGGATCTCACGCATCTTGCCGTCCAGGTAACGGGCGGCGCTCACCAGGTTGCTGCGCTCTTCCTGAGGACAGATGATCGAATACTCTTTGTCGAGGATCTGCACGGTGACGCTATTGCTTGAACTCATGAGTCTTGCTCCAGGGCCTTGAGGCGCGAAATCATCGATTCGACCTTACGCCGGGCGATTTCGTTTTTTTCAATGAGGTGCGCGCGTTCCTCGCGCCAGGTCTTTTCCTGAGCTAGTAAGAGTCCATTTTGACTCTTTAGTTGCTCGACTCGGTCAATCAGCAGCTCGAGTCTGGCCATCAGCGCTTGCAGGTCGGTGTCTTCCATTGTCTTCACTGTCTGATGGGTGTCGGCCTGTAGGAGCGAGCTTGCTCACGATGAGTTTGATAACGCCGCGGAGTGTCAGGTACCCAGCGTAATCGTTTGCGACCATCGCGAGCGTGCTCGCTCCTACAGGGGTAGTCGATGTAGGATACAAGGCCTTCATTCTAGACATAGCGCCGTCTGGCGCCTAGCTGCCCATGACCATTCAGAATTCCCCGTACCAAGCCTTTGCCACCCTGCTGACCTCCAGCGGTCATAACGTCTCGCCCGCCGAACTGCATGGCCTGCTGCTCGGCCGCAGCTGCGCCGGCGCCGGTTTCGATGCCGAAGGCTGGCTGATCGATGCCGCCGAATTGCTCGAAAACGAACCGCAGGACAACGTTCGCAGCGCCTTGATCGGCCTGCAAGAGATGGTCAAGGGCGAGCTCACCGGTGACGACGTGACCGTCGTTCTGCTGCTGCCGACCGACGACGCTCCGCTTGCCGACCGTGCCATCGCACTGGGCCAATGGTGTCAGGGCTTCCTCAGCGGTTTCGGCTTGAACTGCCGTGACAGCAGCGCCCTGAGCACCGAGGCCACCGAGGTTTTGCAGGATCTGGCGGCCATTTCCCAGGTGCAAGACGCCCTGGAAGAGTCCGAAGACGGCGAAACCGACTATATGGAAGTGATGGAATACTTGCGCGTCGCGCCGCTGCTGCTGTTCTCCGAGACCAAAAAAGACGTGCCGGCTGCCGCCAAACCGTCTTTGCATTAATCGTAGAAAAGGGAAAACCATCTGCCCATGATCCATATCCCGAAATCGGAATACAGCCGTCGCCGCAAGGCCTTGATGGCGCAGATGGAACCCAACAGCATCGCTATTTTGCCTGCCGCCGCGGTGGCCATTCGCAACCGCGATGTCGAGCACGTCTACCGTCAGGACAGTGACTTCCAGTACCTCAGCGGTTTTCCCGAGCCTCAGGCTGTACTGGTATTGATGCCGGGGCGCGTGCATGGCGAATACATCCTGTTCTGCCGCGAGCGCAACGCCGAGCGCGAGTTGTGGGATGGTTGGCGTGCCGGGCAAGAGGGCGCGATCCGCGACTTCGGTGCCGACGACGCGTTCCCGATCACCGATATCGACGACATCCTGCCGGGCCTGATTGAAGGGCGCGACCGGGTGTACTCGGCCATGGGCAGCAACCCCGAATTTGACCGCCACCTGATGGACTGGATCAACGTGATCCGCTCCAAGGCCAACCTCGGCGCCCAGCCACCGAACGAATACGTTGCCCTGGATCATCTGCTTCACGACATGCGCCTGTATAAATCGGCGGCAGAAGTGAAGGTGATGCGCGAGGCCGCGCGGATTTCCGCCCAGGCGCACGTTCGAGCCATGCAGGCTTGTCGCGCCGGTTTGCACGAATTCAGTCTGGAAGCGGAGCTCGATTACGAATTCCGCAAGGGCGGGGCGAAAATGCCGGCCTACGGCTCGATCGTCGCGGCGGGGCGCAACAGCTGCATCCTGCATTACCAGCAGAATGACGCGCTGCTCAAGGACGGCGATCTTGTGTTGATCGACGCCGGTTGCGAGATCGACTGCTACGCCAGCGACATCACCCGCACCTTTCCGGTCAGCGGCAAGTATTCGGCGGAACAGAAAGCGATTTACGAGCTGGTGCTGGCTTCCCAGGAAGCGGCCTTCGCTGAAATCGCCCCGAACAAACACTGGAATCAGGCGCACGAAGCGACGGTCCGGGTCATCACGGCCGGTCTGCTGAAACTGGGCCTGCTTGAGGGCACCGTCGACGAGTTGATCGCCAGCGAAGCCTACAAGGCGTTTTACATGCACCGCGCCGGCCATTGGCTGGGGATGGATGTGCATGATGTCGGCGAATACAAGGTTGGTGGTGAATGGCGCGTGCTGGAAGTCGGCATGGCGCTGACCGTGGAGCCGGGCATCTACATTGCCCCGGACAATCAGAAAGTCGCGAAAAAATGGCGCGGCATTGGCGTGCGCATCGAGGACGACGTAGTGGTCACCAAAACCGGCTGTGAAATCTTGACACACGGCGTGCCGAAAACGGTCGCCGAGATCGAGGCCTTGATGGCTCAAGCGCGGACGCAAGCAGCATGAGTCGAGTCAATCTGGCGATTATCGGTGGCGGTCTGGTCGGTGCGAGCCTGGCGTTGGCGTTACAGGCCGGGGCCAAGGCCCGGGGCTGGAAAATCGTGCTGATCGAACCGTTTGCTCCTGGCGATACGTATCAACCGAGCTACGACGCTCGTTCTTCGGCGTTGTCCTTCGGTTCCCGGCAGATTTACCAGCGGTTGGGCATCTGGCAGGAGATTTCCCGCCGCGCCGAGCCGATCAAGCAGATTCATGTGTCCGACCGTGGCCGTTTTTCCACTGCGCGCCTGTCAGCCATGGAAGAGGGCGTTCCGGCGCTGGGCTATGTGGTGGAAAACGCCTGGCTCGGCCAATGCCTGTGGCAAGGCCTGGACAAGGACGTGATCAGTTGGCGTTGCCCGGCGGAAGTCACGCGCATGGAGCCGCTGACCGATGGCTATCGCCTGACCCTCAACGATGAAACCACTCTGGAATGCGATCTCGCGGTCCTCGCCGATGGCGGCCGTTCCGGTCTGCGTGAACAACTGGGGATCGGCATCAAGACGCGCCCGTACAACCAGAGCGCGCTGATCGCCAACATCACCCCGAGCGAATCCCACAACGGCATGGCGTTCGAGCGATTCACCGATGACGGCCCGATGGCGTTGTTGCCGCTGCCGGAAAACCGCTGTGCGTTGGTCTGGACCCGTCTGGGCATGGACGCGCAACGACTCGCAGCCCTCGATGAGCGCAGCTTCCTCAGCGAGTTGCAGGGCGTGTTCGGTTATCGCCTCGGCACGTTGAAACAGGTCGGCGCACGGCATCTGTATCCGCTGACACTGGTGGAAGCCGAGGAACAGGTGCGACCGCATCTGGCTGTGCTCGGCAACGCTGCTCACAGCCTGCACCCGATTGCCGGCCAGGGTTTCAACCTGTCCCTGCGTGATGCCCAGGCGTTGGCCGATGCCTTGCTCTCCAGTGAAAAAACACTGGGCGATTTCGCCACGTTGCAGGCGTACCGCGAACGTCAGCGCCTCGATCAGGACCTTACCGTGGGCTTCTCCGATCAGGTCACGCGCCTGTTCGGAAGCACCCAGCCGTTGGTGTCCCTGGGGCGCAACATCGGCCTGCTCGGCCTCGATCTGCTGCCACCGGCCAAACGCTGGTTCGCCCGCCAGGCCATGGGCTTGGGTACTCGCCCTGATGCTTAAGTGGCTGACTCGCAAGTTCGGCAAAGCCCGATTGATGCGCCGCTTCATGAGCTTCTACCCGCCATACCTCGGCGCGGGCGTGCGGGTGCAGCACATCAGTGACGATTTTCGCGATGTCCGGGTGTCCATGGGCCTGACCTGGTACAACCGCAATTATGTCGGTACCCAATTTGGTGGCAGCCTGTACTCGATGGTCGATCCGTTTTTCATGCTGATGCTGATGGAAAACCTCGGACGCCAATACATTGTCTGGGACAAGGCCGCCGACATCGATTTCATCTCGCCGGGCAAAGGTCCGGTGTTCGCCCGCTTTACCATTGACGACACCTTGCTCGATGAGATCCGCCGGCAGACGGCCGATGGCGAAAAATACCTGCCGCAACTGCAAGTCGATATTCATGACGGCGCCGGTCACCTCGTGGCCCGGGTCGGGAAAACCCTTTACGTGCGGCTCAAGCCGCAAGAGAGACAGGCTTAAAGCATGGAAATGCGCGCAGATCTGCTGATTGTCGGGGCCGGAATGGTGGGCAGCGCCTTGGCGCTGGCATTGCAGGACAGCGGTCTGGAAGTCCTGCTGCTGGACGGCAGCCCGTTGAGCGTCAAGCGTTTCGACGACCAGGCACCGTTTGAACCGCGGGTGAGCGCCTTGTCGGCGGCCAGCCAGCGAATTCTCGAACGCCTGGGCGTGTGGGACGGCATCGTCAAGCGCCGCAGTGCCCCTTACACCGACATGCAGGTCTGGGATGGCAGCGGCACCGGGCAGATCCATTTCTCGGCGGCCAGCGTGCATGCCGACGCGCTGGGGCATATCGTCGAGAACCGCGTGGTTCAGGACGCCTTGCTTGACCGTTTGCACGATTGCGACCTGGGAATGCTGGCCAACGCGCGCCTGGAGCAGATGCGCCGCTCCGGCGACGACTGGCTGCTGACCCTGGCCGATGGCCGTACTTTGCGTGCGCCGCTGGTGATTGCGGCGGACGGCGCCAATTCGGCGGTGCGACGCCTGACCGGTGTCGCGACGCGCGAGTGGGATTACCTGCACCACGCGATCGTCACCAGTGTGCGCAGCGCCAAGCCCCATCAATCGACGGCCTGGCAGCGGTTCACCGACACCGGTCCACTGGCGTTTCTGCCGTTGGAGCGGGACGGGCAGCAGGATTGGTGTTCAATTGTCTGGTCGACCACGCCAAGCGAGGCCGAACGCCTGATGGCCATGGACGACGCGGATTTTTGCAAAGCGCTCGAACGCGCCTTCGAAGGCCGGCTCGGCGAAGTCCTCAGTGCCGACCCACGCCTGTGCGTGCCGCTGCGTCAGCGTCATGCCAAGCGTTATGTGGCGCAAGGCCTGGCGCTGATCGGCGACGCGGCCCACACCATTCATCCACTGGCCGGTCAGGGTGTAAACCTTGGGTTTCTCGATGCAGCGGTATTGGCGGAAGTGCTGTTGCAAGCCGCTGCCCGTGGCGAGCGTCTGGCGGACGTGAAGGTCCTCAGCCGCTTTGAGCGTCGGCGCATGCCGCACAACCTGGCGTTGATGGCGGCGATGGAAGGCTTCGAGCGGTTGTTCCAGGCCGATCCGCTGCCGGTGCGCTGGTTGCGCAATACCGGGTTGAAGATGGTTGACCAGATGCCCGAGGCCAAGGCGTTGTTTGTGCGTGAGGCGTTAGGGCTGATCGGCGATTTGCCAGCGCTCGCCAAAGCCTGAGGAGCGTGGTGGATTTACGGTTGTGCAACATCTGGTAACTCCTCCACGAAGTGTTCGATTGAGAAGGCAAATGTGAGTCCTTATCATTTGGCTTCATTTTTCATTCGAGGGACCGCTCCCATGTTGGCACCGAAGCGTCTACTGACCGCAATCGCCCTGACCCTGATCGGCAGCACCGCCGCCCAGGCTGCTGACGAGGTGGTGGTCTACTCCTCGCGTATCGATGAGCTGATCAAGCCGGTCTTCGATGCCTACACCGCGAAAACCGGTGTGAAGGTGAAATTCATCACCGACAAGGAAGCGCCGCTGATGCAGCGGATCAAGGCCGAAGGCGAGAACGCCACGGCCGACCTGCTGCTGACCGTTGATGCCGGTAACCTCTGGCAGGCCGAGCAGATGGGCATCCTCCAGCCGTTCACCTCGAAAACCATCGACACCAACATCCCGCTGCAATACCGCGCCGCTTCCCATGCCTGGACCGGCCTGAGCCTGCGGGCGCGGACCATCGCCTATTCCACTGACCGCGTGAAACCGGGCGAACTGACCACCTACGAAGCGCTGGCCGACAAGAACTGGGAAGGTCGCCTGTGCCTGCGCACGGCGAAGAAGGTCTACAACCAGTCCCTGACCGCCACCATGATCGAAGTGCACGGCGCAGAGAAAACCGAAAAAATCCTCAAGGGCTGGGTCAACAACCTGTCCACCGACGTGTTCTCCGACGACGTAGCGGTGCTGGAGGCGATCAATGCCGGTCAGTGCGACGTCGGCATCGTCAACACCTACTACTACGGCCGCCTGCACAAGCAGAAGCCGGATTTGCCGGTAAAACTGTTCTGGCCGAACCAGGCGGACCGTGGCGTGCACGTCAACCTGTCGGGTATCGGCCTGACCAAGTACGCCCCGCACCCGGAAGCGGCCAAGGCGCTGGTGGAGTGGATGACCACGCCTGAGGCGCAGAAAATCTTTGCCGATGTGAACCAGGAATTCCCGGCCAACCCGGCTGTGCAGCCATCGGCTGAAGTCGCGGCCTGGGGCAAGTTCATTGCCGATACCTTGCCTGTGGAAATAGCCGGCAAGCGCCAGGCCGAAGCGATTCGCCTGATGGATCGCGCTGGCTGGAACTGAGTCGCCCGTTATACTGCGCCCCGCCTATGCGGGGCGTTTTGTTTGTGCGCCCCGCGTTTTGCTCCTGTAGGAGCCGGCTTGCTGGCGAAGGCGTTCTTGCGTGTTGCAGCGATATTTCGGCCGTCTTCGCTGGCAAGCCAGCTCCTACAAAATCTATCCACTTCCAATTCTGACCATTTCATCGTTTAGAGAGCTTTGTCCTTGGCCCACCCCGCCCAACGCCGCTGGTATCCCCTGGTCTTCGCCATCGCTGCGTTGGTTCTGCTGCCCCTGAGCGTGCTGCTGCTGTCCTGGCAGACCATCGATCAACAGATCTGGTCCCACCTCTGGGACACGCAGATGCCACGGCTGCTGGGCAATACGCTGACCCTGGTGTTGGGCGTCGGTGTGGGTGTGACGCTTCTAGGCGTGAGCCTTGCCTGGCTGACCAGCCTTTGCGAATTCCCCGGTCGACGCTGGCTTGATTGGGCGTTGATGCTGCCGTTCGCCATTCCTGCCTACGTGCTGGCCTTCGTCTTCGTCGGCCTGCTGGATTTCGCCGGGCCGGTGCAGTCCCTGCTGCGCGAATGGTTGGGTACGGGGCTGCGTCTGCCGCGTGTTCGCTCCACGGGCGGCGTGATTGTCGTGCTCGTGCTGGTGTTCTATCCCTACGTGTATCTGCTGGCGCGCACCGCGTTCCTCGCCCAGGGCAAAGGCCTGATGGAAGCGGCGCGGGTCCTGGGCCAATCGCCGTGGCAGGCGTTTTGGCGGGTGGCATTGCCGATGGCTCGGCCGGCCATTGGCGCGGGTGTTGCGTTGGCGCTGATGGAAACCCTGGCGGACTTCGGGGCCGTGTCGGTGTTCAACTTCGACACCTTCACCACGGCCATCTACAAGACCTGGTACGGATTCTTCAGCCTGTCTACCGCCGCGCAACTCGCCAGTCTGTTGCTCCTGGTGGTGATGGTCGTGCTGTACGGCGAGCGTCGTGCTCGCGGGGCCAACCGGACGAGCAACGAGCGACCACGGGTCAAGGCGTTGTATCACCTGCGAGGGTTCAAGGCGTTGGCGGCCATGACCTGGTGTGGCCTGGTGTTCGCCTGCGCTTTCGTCATTCCGATGCTGCAATTGGTTGTCTGGTTCTGGCAGCGCGGACGCCTGGATCTTGATGAGCGTTACACCGGGCTGATCGTCCATACCTTGTATCTGGGCGCGATGGCGGCGTTGATTACCGTGTGCGTCGCCCTGGTGCTGGCGTTTGCCCGGCGTCTGGCGCCGACCCAAGGGATTCGGGCCGGGGTCAGCCTGGCCAATCTGGGCTACGCCTTGCCCGGTTCGGTGCTGGCAGTGTCGATCATGCTGGCATTCAGTTACCTGGATCGTGAGCTGGTGATTCCGCTCTCGGGCTGGCTCGGCGGCGCTGGCAAACCGCTGCTGCTCGGCAGCCTGGCGGCGCTATTGCTGGCGTATCTGGTGCGTTTCATCGCCGTCGCTTACGGGCCGCTGGAAAGCAGTCTGGCGCGTATACGACCTTCTTTGCCCGAAGCAGCACGTAGCCTAGGCGTCAGTGGGCCACGACTTTTTTTCAAAGTGTATCTGCCGTTGCTGCTGCCCGGCACCTTGAGCGCAGCGTTGCTAGTCTTTGTCGATGTGCTCAAGGAAATGCCCGCGACCCTGCTGATGCGCCCGTTTGGCTGGGATACGTTGGCTGTGCGGATCTTTGAAATGACCAGCGAAGGCGAGTGGGCGAGGGCGTCTTTGCCGGCGTTGACCCTCGTGTTGGTCGGGCTGCTACCGGTCATCGGATTGATCCGACGTTCAGCGCATCGAAACACCTAGGTGCCAGTCCTACACCTTGCGGCTACAATGCGCGGCATTCGGTGCGGTCCGTCTGACAGACCAAGTAGCTGAAATCGGCTAAAAGCCTTTAATTCAAAGGGTTCAAGCTGTGCAGCACTTGTCCGCACCTTCGCCACGCCCGGAAGGAGAAACCCATGGGACAGCGTACGCCTCTGTATGACCTTCATCTCGCCCTTGGCGCGAAGATGGTCGATTTTGGCGGTTGGGACATGCCTCTGCATTATGGATCGCAGGTCGAGGAGCACCATCAGGTGCGCCGCGATTGCGGTGTCTTCGATGTATCCCACATGACCGTGATCGATGTCAGCGGCCCCCAGGCCAAAGCCTGGCTCCAGCATTTGCTGGCCAATGATGTCGAGCGCCTGCACAGCCCCGGCCGTGCGTTGTACAGCGCCATGCTCAATGAGCAGGGCGGTATCGTCGACGACATGATCGTCTATCGCCTCGACGAGGGTTATCGCCTGGTGGTCAATGCGTCCACCCGCGATCAGGACATCGCGTGGATGTCAGCCCATCTCGACGGCTTTGACGTGCAGATGAGCGAGCGTTCCGAAATGGCGATGCTGGCCATTCAAGGTCCCCACGCCCGGCAGAAAATTGCCGAACTGGTGAGCCAGTCCCGAAGCAATCTGATCCAGATACTCAAGCCCTTCGAAGGTCAGCCCGACGGTGACTGGTTCATCGCGCGCACCGGTTATACCGGCGAAGACGGGTTGGAGATCGTCCTGCCAGCCGATCAGGCGCCCGGATTTTTCAACGATCTGGTCGGTGCCGGGATCTCTCCGATAGGCCTTGGTGCCCGGGATACCTTGCGCGTCGAGGCCGGCATGAACCTTTACGGCCAGGACATTCAGCAAGACATTTCACCCCTGGCCTCGAACATGGCCTGGAGCATCGCCTGGGAACCGGCCAAGCGTCAGTTCATCGGCCGCTCGGCCCTGGAAGCCGAAAAGACTGCCGGGATCCAGCACAAACTGGTGGGGCTGGTCCTCGAGGAGCGTGGCGTTTTGCGTGCTCATCAGGTGGTTCGTATAGCCGATGTTGGCGAAGGGGAGATCACCAGTGGTAGTTTCTCTCCTACGCTAAGCAAGTCGATTGCACTGGCGCGCGTGCCGATGGCAACTGCCGACCGCGCCGAAGTGGAAATCCGTGGCAAGTGGTACCCGGTCCGGGTGGTCAAACCGACCTTCGTTCGCCACGGCAAAACCTTGATCTAATCTTTTTTGGCGGTTGATGACCGCTGACAATTTCCTGAGGACACAGAACATGAGCAATATCCCTGCCGACCTGCGTTTTGCCGAAAGTCACGAATGGGCACGTCTGGAAGCCGATGGCACCGTCACCGTGGGCATCAGCGATCACGCGCAGGAAGCGCTGGGTGATGTGGTGTTTGTTGAACTGACCGAGGTTGGCAACGTGTTTGCTGCCGGTGATCAGGCGGGTGTCGTTGAATCGGTTAAAGCCGCTTCCGACATCTATTCGCCGATTGCCGGTGAAGTGATCGCGGTCAACGAAGCACTGAGTGGTGAGCCTGAATTGCTCAACTCCGACCCGTACGGAGCGTGGATCTTCAAGATCAAGCCAAGCAATACCGCTGATCTGGACAAGCTGCTCGATGCCGCCGGTTACAAGACCGCCATCGGCGAATAAGCTTCAAGCGTCACCCCAAAGCCCCGACCCGTCGGGGCTTTTTGTTGTCTGGCGATTTTCCCTTGTAGGTGCGAGCTTGCTCGCGATGGATCGTTAACGAAAACGCTACAACCCAGGCCCCCCGCGGCGCGCTCGCTGTCATCGCGAGCAAGCTCGCTCCTACAAGGGTGGCTGCTATGCTGGTTTGACCGTGTTGCATCGACGTTGAGCGCCAGTCAAGAGAGAGCCCGTCATGTCCCAGTTGCCGTCCCTGAGCCAGTTACGCGACCCCAATGCCTTTCTCCGCCGCCACTTGGGCCCCGACGCCGCCGAGCAGCAGGCAATGCTCGACAGTCTGGGTGTTGGCAGCCGGGTTGAATTGATCGAGCAAACCGTGCCGCCCGGCATCCGCCTGAATCGTGCGCTGGATCTGCCCCCGGCACTCGACGAAGAAGCCGCGCTGGCCAAGTTGCGGGGTTACGCCGAACAGAACCAGGTCTGGACCAGCCTGATCGGCATGGGCTACCACGGCACCCTCACGCCGGCCGTCATCCTGCGCAACGTGCTGGAAAACCCAGGCTGGTACACCGCTTACACGCCCTATCAGCCGGAGATTGCCCAAGGTCGCCTCGAAGCGCTGCTGAATTTCCAGCAACTCACCATCGACCTTACCGGTCTGGAGCTGGCCAACGCTTCGTTGCTGGATGAAGCCACCGCAGCGGCGGAAGCCATGGCCCTGGCCAAGCGTGTCGCCAAGTCCAAAAGCAATGTGTTCTTTGTCGATGAAAACTGTCATCCGCAAACCATTTCCGTGGTGCAGACCCGCGCCGAAGGTTTCGGTTTCGAGCTGGTCGTCGACGCTGTGGATAACTTGAAACAGCACCAGGTGTTCGGCGCGTTGTTGCAGTACCCAGATACCCACGGCGAGATCCATGACCTGCGACCGTTGATCGATCACCTGCATGCGCAGCAAGCGATTGCCTGCGTCGCCACGGATTTGTTGAGCCTGCTGTTGCTGACGCCGCCCGGAGAGTTGGGCGCGGACGTGGTGTTCGGTTCATCCCAGCGTTTTGGCGTGCCGATGGGCTATGGCGGACCTCACGCGGCCTTCTTTGCCAGCCGCGACGAATACAAGCGGGCGATTCCGGGGCGGATCATCGGTGTCTCCAAAGATGCGCGCGGCAACATTGCCCTGCGCATGGCCCTGCAAACCCGCGAGCAACATATCCGTCGGGAAAAGGCCAATTCGAACATCTGCACGGCCCAAGTGTTGCTGGCCAATATCGCCAGTTTTTATGCGGTGTATCACGGCCCCGAAGGGCTCAAACGCATCGCCCAGCGCGTCCATCGCCTGACCTGCATCCTCGCCGAAGGCCTGGCGCGAAACGGCATCAACCGCGTCAATCAACACTTCTTCGACACACTGACGCTCGATGTCGGTGGAGCCCAGACCGCCATCATCGAAAGTGCCCGGGCGGCGCAGATCAACCTGCGTATTCTGGGGCGCGGCCAACTGGGCCTGAGCCTGGATGAGGCCTGCGATGAAACCACCGTCGCCAAACTGTTCGATGTTTTTCTCGGGGCCGATAACGGGCTCAGCATTGAAAATCTGGATGCTGAAGTCTTGCCGGGCGGCATTCCCGAAGGGCTGCTGCGGTCTTCGCCCTATCTGCGCCATCCGGTGTTCAGCGCCCATCACAGCGAAACCGAAATGTTGCGCTACCTCAAACAACTGGAAAACAAGGACCTGGCGCTCAATCAATCGATGATCCCGCTGGGCTCGTGCACCATGAAGCTCAACGCCACCAGCGAGATGATTCCCATCACCTGGCCGCAGTTCGCCAACCTGCACCCGTTTGTGCCGAAAGAGCAGGCCGTGGGTTACACATTGATGATCGAAGAGCTGGAACGCTGGCTCTGCGCGATCACCGGTTTCGATGCGATCTGCATGCAGCCCAATTCGGGTGCACAAGGCGAGTACGCCGGGCTGCTGGCGATCCGCAAATACCACGAAAGTCGCCAGCAGGGCGGTCGGGATATCTGCCTGATTCCGTCGTCGGCCCACGGCACCAATCCGGCGTCGGCACAAATGGCCGGGATGCGCGTGGTGATCGTCGAATGCGATGAGGCAGGCAACGTCGACCTCGACGATCTGAAGGAAAAAGCTGCCACGGCCTCGGACAAACTGGCTTGCCTGATGGCCACCTATCCTTCGACCCACGGGGTATACGAGGAAGGCATCAGCGAGATTTGCGAAGTGGTCCACCAGCACGGCGGTCAGGTGTACATGGACGGTGCCAACCTCAATGCCCAGGTCGGCCTGGCGCGACCGGCGGACATCGGTGCCGACGTGTCGCACATGAACCTGCACAAAACGTTCTGCATCCCCCACGGCGGTGGCGGCCCAGGCATGGGGCCGATTGGGGTGCGTGCGCATCTGGCGCCGTTCGTGGCCAATCACCCGGTGGTGCCGATCGATGGGCCGCAACCGCAGAACGGTGCGGTCAGCGCTGCGCCTTGGGGCAGTGCGAGCATTTTGCCGATCAGCTGGATGTACATCGCCATGATGGGGCCGCAACTGGCGGACGTCAGTGAAGTGGCGATCCTCGCCGCGAATTACCTGGCGCGGCATTTGGCCGGGGCCTTTCCGGTGCTCTACACCGGACGCAACGAGCGTGTGGCCCACGAATGCATCCTCGATTTGCGACCGCTCAAGGCGCTGACCGGCATTACCGAAGAGGATGTGGCCAAGCGTTTGATGGACTACGGATTCCATGCGCCGACCATGTCGTTTCCGGTGCCGGGGACGCTGATGGTCGAGCCGACCGAAAGTGAGTCGAAGGCCGAGCTGGATCGCTTTATCGGGGCGATGTTGAGCATTCGTGCGGAAATCAACGAGGTGCAAAACGGCAACTGGCCGGCCGAAGAAAATCCGTTGAAAGGGGCACCGCATACCCTCGCCGATATCACCGGCATCTGGGAGCGGCCGTACAGCGTCGAACAGGCAATCACCCCGGATGCACACACCAAGGCTCATAAATACTGGCCGGCGGTGAATCGGGTGGACAACGTGTACGGGGACCGGAACCTGTTTTGTGCGTGTGTGCCGGTGGATGATTACCGTTAGGCAGGATCAAAAGATCGCAGCCTTCGGCAGCGCCTACGATTGAGCTGCGATCTGTCAGATATAAAAATGCCGCTCATGTGAGCGGCATTTTTAGTCCGGCAACGAAGCTTACTCCGCAGCAGCCACGGCATTCTTCGCCAGAATCGCGTTCGCCAGCTCCATGTCCGTGGCTTGCAGGCCCGGGTTGTCGGCGCGGACTTCTTGCATGGCGGCTTCCAGGTAAGGCCCGCGGATGCCGCCATCGCTGGCAACGAAGCTGCTGGCGTCATCCTGGGTTGCGACGACCAGCTTTTGATCCTTGGATGTCAGGTAAGACGAACCGGTGGTTGCGCCGGACGTCAGAACGTTCCGCCAAAACGTATCGGCCATTGCCGAACCGACAGGCAGAGACAGCAGAGCGACGGTTGCAACAGCAAGTTTGAAACGCATGAAAAGGTGACTCCAATGGATAAAATCCGCCGTTGGATTGCCTTCCCCCCATCGAGTTCAATCATCGCCTTACCTAAAGTTGTTCGCTCTGGGGCGTCACCCGCAATACCTCTTCAACCGTGGTCAAACCGGCCGCGACCTTTTGCGCCCCCGACAGGCGCAGGCTGCGCATGCCTTCCTTGAACGCTTGCCTTCGCACGGCCAGCAGGTCGGCGTCGGGACGGATCAGCGCTTTCATGCCGTCGCTGAGCTGCATGATTTCGTAGACCCCGGCGCGGCCGTGATAACCGGTATCGCGACACTCCGCACAACCCACGGCGCGTTGGGCATTGAGCGGCAATGGCGCTTGCCAGGGGCGGGTCAGGGTTTGCCAGTCGTCGTCCCCCAGTGTTATCGGCGCCTTGCAGTGCGGGCACAGGGTTCGCACCAGACGCTGGGCCATGACGCCGAGCACGGTGGCCTTGATCAGGTAATGCGGCACGCCGAGTTCAAGCAAGCGGCTGATGGCGCTGGGGGCATCGTTGGTGTGCAGCGTCGACAGCACGAGGTGGCCGGTGAGCGCGGCCTGGATTGCCATTTCCGCCGTCTCCAGATCGCGGATTTCGCCAATCATGATGATGTCCGGGTCTTGCCGCATCAGCGCCCGCACACCGGCGGCGAAGGTCAGGTCGATGTTGTGCTGGACCTGCATCTGGTTGAACGACGGCTCGACCATTTCAATCGGGTCTTCGATGGTGCAGAGGTTGACCTCCGGCGTCGCCAGTTTTTTCAGCGTGGTGTAGAGGGTGGTGGTCTTGCCCGAACCGGTCGGGCCGGTGACCAGGATGATGCCGTTGGGCTGGCGAGTCATGTCCTGCCAGCGGCGCAGGTCATCGGCAGAAAAGCCCAACTGATCGAAGTCCTTGAGCAGCACTTCGGGGTCGAAAATCCGCATGACCATTTTTTCGCCAAAGGCCGTCGGCAGTGTCGACAGGCGCAACTCGACCTCGCCGCCGACCGGTGTCTTGGTTTTCACCCGGCCGTCCTGAGGTTTGCGTTTTTCCGCGACGTTCATGCGGCCCAGGCTCTTCAGGCGACTGACAATCGCCATGGTGACCTGCGGCGGAAATTGATAGACGTTGTGCAACACGCCGTCGATGCGAAACCGCACGGTGCCCTGTTCGCGTCGAGGTTCGATATGGATATCGCTGGCGCGTTGCTGGAACGCGTACTGGAACAGCCAGTCGACGATGTTGACGATGTGTGCGTCGTTGGCATCCGGCTCCTGGTCGCTGGCGCCGAGGTTGAGCAACTGCTCGAAGTTGCCCAGCGTGTTGACCTGCTGATCAGCGTTGTTCGCCCCGGTGACCGATTTGGCCAAGCGGAAGAATTCGACGCTGAAACGCTGGATGTCCACCGGGTTGGCCACCACGCGCTTGATCGGCAGCTTGAGCACGTGGGTCAAGTCGGCTTCCCAACCGCTGACGTAAGGCTGGGCGCTGGCCACTGTCACCGCGTCACGGTCGATGGCGACGGCGAGGATCTTGTGGCGTTGGGCGAAGGCGTAGGACATCAGCGGCGTCACGGCCGCGACGTTGATTTTCAGCGGGTCGATGCGCAGGTAAGGCTGGCCGGCCTGCCGGGACAGCCACAGGGTGAGGCTTTCGAGGTCCAGGCGTTTGCCTGGCCGGCTCAAGTCGTCCAGATGCTGATCGGCAATAAACTCCAGCGGATGCACCTGGCCATGGGCGGCGTGACGGCGTCGGGCATTGAGCGCGTGCTCGGCCGAGTCCTGGCTGATCAAGCCTTGGGCGACCAGTTCACGCAGTACCTCATTGAGATCCAGCCAGCGGTCCTGAATGGCGAGTTGAACGGACATGCGGGCTCCTTTTGAACAAGTCCGCAAAGGATAGCCGTGGCATTGCAGACCGCTGGGCCACTACCCGACGAAGCCGTGTCAGGGTTTTTCAGCCCGCCGCCTGAGCCGCTTCGCCCCAAGCAGAATCAGCCGCTTGCAGCTCGACCGAGCAAACGCTGATCAGGTTACGAAGTTTTTCAGCAATCACTTGGGCGCGGTGCCAGCTCAATCCGTCCATGACGATGTCGATGACCAGCAGGTCGTCCTGGCGTTGCACATTGACCTGATCCGGCGTCAGGAACTGCAAAGCGAACAGGTTGAGCGCTCGACACAAAAGATCCGGTTCGGCTTCGGCGAGCATTTGGTAGTGCACACGGCAGTGGGCATTGCTGACATGCCAGACATCGGCGCGGGTGGGCGGGGTGTTCACGGCTTCTAAATGCGGCATGGTCGGGCTCCAGAATCATTGGAGAAATTTTTACATCCGTTACCGGGTATTTCTTGTCTAAGATGGGGCGTATAGCGGCTTTGTTGAATCATGCAATGCACAAATTGCTCACTTAAGGGTTTATTCATGCAGATCGAGCTGGACAGTTATGACCGCAAGATACTCGCGCTGCTGCAAGAGGACGCTTCGCTGTCCAGTGCGCAGATCGCCGAACAGGTCGGCCTGTCGCAATCCCCGTGCTGGCGACGGATTCAGCGGATGAAAGAGGAGGGGATCATTCGGGCCCAAGTGACCTTGCTCGACCGCAAGAAAATCGGTCTGAACACGCAGATCTTCGCCGAAGTAAAACTCAACGCCCACGGCCGCTCGAATTTCACGGAGTTCACCGACGCGATTCGCGGCTTTCCGGAAGTGCTGGAATGTTATGTGCTGATGGGGGCGGTGGATTTCTTGCTGCGGATTGTCACGGCGGACATCGAGGCGTACGAGCGTTTCTTCTTCGAGAAACTGTCGATGGTGCCCGGGATTCAGGAAGTGAATTCGATCGTGGCGTTATCGGAGATCAAGTCGACGACGAGTTTGCCGGTCTGAAATGCTGCGGTAATTGTGCGGGCCCCATCGCCAGCAGGCTGGCTCCCACATTGGTTTTGTGTACGTCACAAATCCCCTGTGGGAGCCAGCCTGCTGGCGATGGCGGTATTACATGCGCAACAGCATTTTCCACGCACGGTTCTGATACACCGCAATCGCCTGCTGTTTACGCGCGTCCAGCACTTCGTCGGTGATCGATTCGTTCGCCAACTGCGCCAGTTTGTTCAGCTCACCGTACAGGCGATCCATTTCCGGGATCTCCAGCACGTTGCGCGCATGGTGCAGCCAGACCTGGATGCGTTCGATGCGCGGCAGTTGCTCGGCCAGGTCTTCCGGCTGTTGCTGATAACGCTGCAATTGCAACGAAGTGGCTTCCTCGCCCAGCAGGCGCGGCAACCAGCTGCCCAATTGCGCAGCGCCCTGGCGATTGCCACGGGTGTTGCGCTCGGCAGCCCAGGTGCGGGCCAGCAACCAGCGCGACGTGGTCAGGGAGAACAGGCCCCAGCGTGGGTCTTCGAGTTCTTCGAGGAACTGCTCCGGCGCGGCTTTGCGCACGTCTTCATCGTCCAGGCCGGCCTGAACCAACGGGCGCCAGTCTTCCAGCAAAGCGTCGAGCGCGACACGCAGGTCGTGGGTCGATTGACGCGGGGCTGCCTGACCGAGACTGCTGATCAGTGCGCGCATTTCAGCAAGGCACTCGACCCAGTCCTGCAACAGGCGCCAGTGACCATTGAAGCGATACTGTTCGGCCAGACGCTGGCTGCTGCTCAGCAAATGCCAGCTCAGCGCGGCGAAAGCATCGTCCAGCGGTGTTTCGGCCGTGATCTGCGGTGCCGGCAGGCTCAACGAGTAGCTGTGGGCGTCATACAAGCGATAACCGCGTTCGGCCTTGCTGATGTCGCACGGCATCAACGCCAGTTTTTCAGCCAGCTCGGCGGCCAGTTCCAGCAGCGCGGCAGGATCGCCTTCGCGCAATTCCAGCTCCAGCTCGCAGATTTCTTCTTTCTGTTTGCCGACGACGACGTGACCCAGGTCCAGCGCGGCTTCGATGACCACTTTGGTTTTGCCACGGCCCCAGGCGATTTCAGCGTATTCGCGGACGAAATCGGTGGTGAAGATCGGCTTCAGGGTTTTCTTGTCCAGTTCGGCCAGTTCCTCGGGCCAGCATTCGCCGTCGAGTTTTTTCACGTCGAGCTTGGCTTTGGGCAGGGGCCAGTTGTATTCATTACGCTCGGACAAACCGGCGACGCTCTGGCCGCGGGTCTTGAGGGTCTGAATCACTTCCTCGCCATCCTTGCGCAGGCGCAGGGCGACTTTGGCCCGGGCCAGATCGCGCTCAGGCGTGTCGAAGTACTGGTTCATCAATTCACGGCGTTCCCAGCCACTTTTGTTGCGTTTTTTCAGTAACGGGTGCTCGCGCAGGGCGGCGAGGGTTTCGCGGCTGACGCGGAGTTTGATTTCGGTTTCTTTCTGCATGGCCGGAAAATCCAGGATCGGGAGCGCAGCCGGGGAATATGTGGCTGCCAAGGTCGTGCAGTGTACAGGACTCAACCTTCCTACGCCGTGCAACGGTTTATTCCTGTCGCCGGATAGCTCTATGATGGACTTCAATCCGCGAGTCGGGAGTCAGCGATGCCATTGCCGTCCATGAAAGATCAGTTCGCTGCACTGATCGCTGCACCGTCCGTCAGCTGTACTCAAGCGAGCCTCGATCAAACCAACCGCCCGGTGATCGACCTGCTGGCCGCATGGCTCGGAGACCTGGGTTTTGCCTGCGACATCCAACAAGTCAGCCCTGGCAAATTCAATCTGCTGGCCAGTTTTGGCTCAGGTCCCGGCGGGCTCGTGCTGGCCGGTCACAGTGACACCGTGCCGTTCGATGGCGCGTTGTGGCAGACCGATCCTTTGAAACTGACCGAAGTCGACGGTCGCTGGGTCGGCCTGGGCAGCTGCGACATGAAGGGCTTTTTCGCCCTGGCCATCGAAGCCGTCAGACCACTGCTCGATCAACCGTTCAAGCAACCGCTGCTGATCCTCGCTACCTGCGATGAAGAAAGTTCGATGTCCGGTGCCCGTGCGTTGGCGGCAGCGGGGCGGCCGCTGGGGCGTGCTGCGGTGATCGGCGAGCCGACCGGGCTCAAGCCGATCCGCATGCACAAAGGCATCATGATGGAGCGCATCGACATCCTCGGGCAGAGCGGCCATTCCTCGGACCCGCGCCTGGGCCACAGCGCCCTGGAAGCCATGCACGATGCCATCGGCGAACTGCGTGGCCTGCGCCTGTTGTGGCAGCGTGAGTTTCGCAATCCACAGTTCGGCGTGCCGATGCCCACGATGAATTTCGGCTGCATCCATGGCGGCGACAATCCCAACCGCATCTGCGGCCAGTGTTCGCTGGAGTTTGACCTGCGTCCATTGCCCGGCATGGACCCCAAGGTCTTGCGTGCCGAGATCCTGCAGAAGCTCAACCCGGTTGCCGAGCGGCATCAGGTGAAGATCACCTACGCGCCGCTGTTCCCCGACGTGCCGTCCTTCGAGCAGGCCGAAGACGCGGAACTGGTACGAATCGCCGAAAAGCTCACCGGCCACAGCGCCGAAGCAGTGGCGTTCGGCACCGAAGCGCCTTATCTTCAGCGTCTTGGCTGCGAAACACTGGTGCTCGGCCCTGGCGATATCGCCTGTGCCCACCAGCCGGGGGAATACCTCGAAATGTCACGTTTGCAGCCTACGGTGCATCTATTACGTCAACTGATCGAACATTACTGCCTGACACCGGCCAAAACGCAACACAACCTGTAGGAGCCGGCTTGCCGGCGATGAACGATGACGCGGTTCATCTGCCGGATCGCAGCGCTTGCATCGCCAGCAAGCCGGCTTCTACAGGTTTCATGTATAACTTGCCGATGTTGAAACCCGTATTCATGAGGAGAGCGCGCGTGTTGCCAAGCCTGTTCCGACGATAACCATCAGCCCGTTGTGCGTTTTTCTGTTTCGCCCTTTTTTCGGCTGCTATTTATTACAGGCCCTGGTTCATGCCCGAATACGTTAATTGGCTTCGTCACGCTTCGCCCTACATCAACGCCCACCGCGATTGCACCTTTGTCGTCATGCTGCCCGGCGACGGCGTTGAACACCCGAATTTCGGCAATATCGTCCACGACCTGGTGCTGTTGCACAGCCTGGGCGTGCGATTGGTGCTGGTCCACGGCTCGCGCCCGCAAATCGAATCCCGCCTCGCCGCTCGCGGTCTGACCCCGCATTACCACCACGGCATGCGCATCACTGATGCGGCAACCCTGGAGTGCGTGATCGACGCCGTCGGCCAATTGCGCATCGCCATTGAGGCGCGCCTGTCGATGGACATGGCCTCGTCGCCGATGCAGGGCTCGCGCTTGCGGGTCGCCAGCGGCAACCTGGTGACGGCACGGCCGATCGGCGTGCTCGAAGGCGTCGACTACCACCACACCGGCGAAGTGCGCCGGGTCGATCGCAAGGGCATCAACCGTCTGCTGGACGAGCGCTCCATCGTGTTGCTGTCGCCATTGGGCTACTCGCCGACCGGTGAGATTTTCAACCTGGCCTGTGAAGACGTCGCCACGCGGGCGGCCATCGAGTTGGGCGCGGACAAGCTGCTGCTGTTTGGCGCCGAACTGGGTTTGATCGACGAAAACGGACGTCTGGTGCGTGAGTTGCGTCCGCAGCAGGTGCCGGCGCATTTGCAGCGCCTGGGCAGTAACTATCAGGCAGAACTGTTGGATGCCGCTGCCGAAGCTTGCCGTGGCGGCGTGGCCCGTAGTCATATCGTCAGCTATGCCGAGAACGGTGCACTGCTGACCGAACTGTTCACCCGTGACGGCGGCGGTACGCTGGTGGCGCAGGAGCAGTTTGAAGTGGTGCGCGAAGCGGCCATCGAAGACGTCGGCGGATTGCTCGACTTGATCAGCCCGCTGGAAGAGCAGGGGATTCTGGTACGCCGTTCCCGTGAAGTGCTGGAGCGCGAGATCGAGCAGTTCAGCGTGGTCGAGCGTGAAGGCATGATCATCGCGTGTGCGGCGCTGTATCAGATTGCCGATTCGGATGCCGGTGAGCTGGCGTGCCTGGCGGTGAATCCGGAGTATCGCCATGGCGGTCGCGGCGATGAATTGCTGGAGCGCATCGAGACCCGCGCCCGGGCTCAGGGTTTGAAAACCTTGTTCGTGCTCACCACCCGCACCGCTCACTGGTTCCGCGAGCGTGGTTTTGTGCCGAGCAGCGTTGATCGCCTGCCATCGGCGCGAGCGTCGCTGTACAACTATCAGCGTAACTCGAAGATCTTCGAAAAAGCCCTTTGACCGAATAGCCCCATCGCTGGCAAGCCAGCTCCTACATGATTTGCGCCTACCTGTAGGAGCTGGCTTGCCAGCGATCGGTTGCGAAAGAACCGCAATAATTACTCGGTTACGAACTTCGCGCTGACATACGGCGAATAGTCCAGCAACACCGTCTCTACCTTTCCTTGCTCCTTCAAGAATTTAGCCGTCTCGCCAATCGCCTTGGCCGTACCGCCGTCCAGCAGCGCGGAGCTTTGCTGAGCCTTGGCATCCGGGAAGGCTGATCCGGCCAACAACTCAGGCACGTCAGCGGCATTGGCACCGGTCAGTTTGGCGATTTTCTGTACCGGCACCGAGTTGGCGGTCCAGTCAGATTTATGGGCGGCATACTCGGCAAAGGAATCCAGTGTGACCTTGGCAAATTTAGCCACGACCTCCGGGTGCTTCTCGGCGTAATCCTTGCGCGCCACCCATACCTCGAACGTCGGTGCGCCCCATTGGCCCACTTGCGCGGCGTCGGTCAAAGTCTTGCCGGTCTTGCGGATCTCCCCAAGCGCCGGCGACCAGACAAACGCGCCATCAATATCGCCGCGCTTCCAGGCTGCCGCAATTTCTGCCGGTTGCAGGTTCACCACTTTGACTTTCGAGCCATCCAGCCCCCAGTGCTTCAAGGCGCCGAGCAGGCTGTAGTGGGAGGTCGAAACGAACGGTGTGGCGATGGTTTTTCCGATCAGATCTTCCGGTTTTTCGATGCCGCTACCGTTGCGAACCACCAACGCTTCGGCCGCATTGATCTGGGCTGACACGATGAACGCGACAATCGGCAAGTTACGGGACGCGGCGGCCGCCAGCGGGCTTGAACCCAGATTGCCGATCTGCACGTCCCCCGAAGCGATGGCCGTGACCACTTCCGGACCGCTGTTGAAGCGTCGCCAGTCGATTGGCTGGCCGATGGACTTCTCATAAAGGCCGTCCGCCTGAGGCACCTTGCTGGGGTCTATTCCGGTTTGATAGCCAACGGTGAGGTTGGCCGCATGAGCTGAAAAGGAAACAGCGAGCGATACATAAACTGTAACAAATGAGCCGGATAGTGCGCGCTTGATCGTCATGGGATCGCCTTTCGGTAAAGGAATTATTTCCGAACTGCGCCAACGCTAAACGATCTAAAAAAACTCTAATAAATACCATTTTGGAATTAGCTTATGAGCCCGGTCGCTCTAGGCCGCGACGTTTGGGGCTATGACCTAAATACCTAAACGGTATTAGAAAAGAACTGCCTATTTCTTTTCAGGTTTATGACGAACTCATGACCCTGCATGGACCAAAAAACGGGGGATTAGACCATGGTCGTAGACACACGTAGTTACGATTGACTTGTGGGTCTCGGTCTGGCGCTAATCGCGCATCTTAGGATTTCGGGCAATCGATCCGGAACCAGGAATACAAGAATTAGAAACGAGAGGAGCTTCAACATGAACAAGTCCACCTTGGCTGTCGCCGTGGCCGTAGGGGTTTTGGCGCAGCAGGCAAGCGCCGCAGGTTTCTTCGAAGACAGCAAGGCTTCCGTCAGTTCGCGAACCATGTATTTCAATAACGATAATCGGGATGGCGGCGCGGATCAGCGAGAAACCGCTGAAGGCCTGAAGCTCGATTACCTGTCCGGTTTCACGCAAGGCAGTGTCGGTTTCGGTATTGATGCCCAGGCGTTGCTGGGTATCCATCTGGATGGTGGCAAAGGCCATCACCCTGATCCCAACACCTTCGTCCCAAGCGACAGCGATCATTCGGCCGTGGACCAGTGGAGCCGTGCGGCTGCCAACGTGAAAGCACGCTTCTCCAAGACCGAAGCGCACCTCGGTGGGGCTCTACAACCCAACTTGCCGATTCTGATCGCGAGCGATGGCCGTTTGCTGCCACAGACTTTTGAAGGTGGCACCATCACCTCCAAGGAGTTCGACGGCTGGACCTTTAACGCGGGTCAGCTGGAACACGCGGCAGGTCGCGCCTCGTCTAACACTGATGGCCTGGCTGTGAATGGCGGGACAGAAGAAAGCAACAAGTTCCTTTACGGCGGTACTGACTGGAAGGTCACCAAAGACCTGACCTTGCAGTACTACTATGCGAACCTGGAAGACTACTACAAGCAAAACTTCTTCGGTTTGGTGCACGTCTACCCGATTGCTCCCAACCAGTCGTTCAAGACCGACGTTCGTTACTTCGACAGCAGCGCCGATGGCAAGAACGGTGAGACCGGCTATCGCTTCAACAACAACGGTGGTTACGCCAAAACCCCGGGCGAGGTCGATAACAAGACCTGGAGCGCCATGTTCACCTACACCCTGGGTGGCAACGCCTTCCTGCTGGGTCACCAGCGCGTCAACGATGACGGTGGCTTCGTTTACCTGAACCAGGGCAGCCTGACAGGTGACAACGGTCATAACCTGGGCGCGGGTGGCTCGAGCTTCTACCTGTTCACCGATTCGATGATCAACGGTTTCGTCCGCGCAGGTGAGAACACCACGTTCGGCCAGTACAGCTATGACTTCGCCGGTCTGGGTGTGCCAGGTCTGAAAACGGCGATTTCCTATCTGCATGGCGACAACATCAAATCCGCTACGGGTGGCAGCGATATGTCCGAGTGGGAACGCGACATGCGGATCGACTACACCGTCCAGCAGGGCGCTCTCAAAGGCTTCGGCGTGACGTTGCGTAACGGCGTTTATCGTGGCAGCGAAATCAACATCGCCGACCAGGACCAGACCCGCCTGATCTTCAACTACACCTACAGCTTCCTGTAACTAGCCGTTCGAAAAGGCCCTGCCAACTGGCGGGGCTTTTTTTCGTGTGAATTTTTATATTCCACAAAAGCTGCACGTAATCATTTTTTATTCTTTTTGGTTTTTGTGTCCGCCGCCTAAAGTGAGCGGGTCCGGCCGTCGCGGTCCCTCGAAAAATGATCAGCTTAAGGAATCGGCCTTTGCCGCCGATACCTCGGATCTGTCGCGGAAACGTATATTCCACAAAGATATTAAAAAGTACCAAGCGATTCATTTTGGCTTTATGGCGATGTATCCTGCGGCCGCCAAACGACCGGCTTAGACGGTATGCCGCGAAATTAAGCGTTTAGGATCCCGGGCACCAGATCCAGGACCAGAAACAGAAGAATTAGAAACGAGAGGAGCGAAACATGAATAAGTCCACCTTGGCCCTGGCTGTGGCCACAGGGGTTTTGGCGCAGCAGGCAGGCGCCGCCGGTTTTATCGAAGACAGCAAGGCAACATTGGGGCTGCGTAACTTCTACATCAACACCGATAACCGCAGTGGTGCTGCCGATCCAAGCAGGAACGAAGAATGGGGCCAAGGCTTTGACCTGCGTTTCATCTCCGGTTACACCCAAGGCACTGTCGGCTTCGGTATTGATGCGATTGGCCTGCTGGGCGTGCGTCTTGATTCGGGCGGTGGCACCAACGGTGCGACGTCGACGTCTTACGGCGGCACTGTTTTCCCGAGCAAGTCCAACGGCGAAGCGGTTGATGACTTCTCCAGCCTGGGCCTGACGGCCAAGGCCAAGATCTCGCAGACCGAGCTGAAACTGGGCACCCTGCAACCAAAACTGCCGGTGATCGTGACCAACGATGGTCGCCTGCTGCCACAAACCTGGGAAGGTGGCCAGCTCACGTCCGGCGAGATCAAGGACCTGACGCTGATCGGCGGCCAGATCGAGCACGTGAAAGGCCGTAACTCGAGCAACAATGAACAGATGTCTATCAATGGTGCATCCCCGCGCACTATCAATAGCAACAAGTTCATCTACGCCGGTGGTGACTACAAGCTCACCAAAGACCTGACTGCCCAGTACTACTACGGCAACCTGGAAGACTTCTATAAGCAGCACTTCCTGGGTCTGGTACACAACTGGGCCATCGGCCCGGGCGTGTTGAAGTCGGACTTGCGCTACTTCAACAGCTCCGATGACGGTGCCAACGGCTACAACCCGGATTACTACAGCACCGGCAACTACAGCGGTGTGCCAAACGGCAAGGGCAAGGTAGACAACAATCTGTACAGCGGCCTGTTCCTGTACTCCGTTGCCGGTCACACCTTCGGCGGCGGTTATCAGGTCAGCAATGGCAGCAGCGATTTCCCTTGGCTGAACCAGGGTGACGGTTCTTCGAACTACACCATCACCGATTCGCAAATCCAGAAGTTCGGTCGTGCCGGCGAGCGCACCTGGCAAGCACGCTACTCGTATGACTTTGCCAAGGTCGGCGTACCTGGCCTGACGGCGGGTATGGTGTACCTGCATGGCGATAACATCGACACCGTCAACAGGGCCGGCGCTGAAGCAGCCAGCGGCGCTTCCGAGTGGGAACGTGACCTGAGCGTTGCTTACGTATTGCAAGAAGGCCCACTGAAGAATCTCGGCCTGACCTGGAAAAACGCTACATGGCGCACCAATATCGCGGGTGTTCGCGACCAGGACGAAAACCGCCTGATCCTCAGCTACTCGATCCCGCTGCTGTAACAGCGCTCGCGTAACCGAGACGAAAAAAAGCCCCGCCCGGCATCACGCCGGGCGGGGCTTTTGCTTTCTCAAGGCGGTTCACCCCCGTAAACACGCCATGAAGTTCCCCTCTTTGCAGCAACTCAAGGCCTTCTCGAACCTTGGCGACGATGGTGGGCGTGATGCTTGAGGACGTCCAGTGAACAGATTTTTAATATTCAATTACGATCTAAATAAATCGATATTTATTCTTTTTAATAGTTAAAAAACACAGGCACAGTTGAGCTCATCAAGCACTCACAAGGAGCAGCACCATGAGCCTCAGACTCGGCGACATCGCCCCCGACTTCGAACAGAACTCCAGCGCCGGCACCATCCGTTTCCACCAGTGGCTGGGCGATAGCTGGGGCGTGCTGTTTTCCCATCCGGCGGATTTCACACCGGTGTGCACCACCGAGTTGGGCCTCACCGCCAGGCTCAAGGACGAATTCGCCCAGCGCGGCGTCAAGGCCATCGCCTTGTCCGTGGACTCGGTGGAGTCGCATCACAAGTGGATCGAAGACATCAATGAAACCCAAAGCACGGTGGTCAACTTCCCGATCCTCGACGATGCCGACCGCAAAGTCTCGGACCTCTACGACCTGATCCATCCCAACGCCAACGACACCCTGACGGTGCGCTCGCTGTTCGTCATCGACCCGAACAAGAAGGTTCGGTTGACCATCACTTACCCGGCGAGCACTGGCCGCAACTTCAACGAGATCCTGCGGGTGATCGACTCGCTGCAACTCACCGATAACTACAAGGTGGCCACCCCGGCCAACTGGCAGGACGGTGATGACGTGGTGATCGTGCCGTCGCTCAAGGATGAAGCGGAAATCAAACGGCGCTTTCCCAAGGGCTACCGTGCGGTGAAACCGTACCTGCGCCTGACGCCGCAGCCCAACCGCTAATTGCTTTTGTAGGCGCTGGCTTGCCGGCGAACCAGGCGACGTGGTGCTTCAGGCACACCGCTATCGCCGGCAAGCCAGCGCCTGCAGGTATGTGTTCGGATGCTCTCTAAGCAGGGGATTTCAGGCCGTTTCGACGGCCTGTTTTTTTGCCTGGAAGAAAACGGTTTGTATATTTCCATAACGCATAACCAAATGAATAAATATGATTTATAGATATATAAATCACCTGTTAAGGTCACTCCATCGAAGCGAGATCGCAAGCCGCGAATCGCCAGCACCGCTCAAGGAATCGTCCGAATGTTGGTCGTCTCACTCGGTGGCAGTCCCAGCCAACGCTCCCGTTCCGGGGTGCTGCTGGATCGCTCCCGGCAATGGTTACAAACGCAGGGTGTCGAGGTGGTGAGTTACCAGGTACGGGACTTCCCGGCCGAAGACTTGCTCCACGCACGCTTCGACAGCCCCAAGATCATCGACCTGCTGCAACAGATTGAAAACGCCGATGGTTTGCTGATTGCGACACCGGTTTACAAGGCCTCTTTTTCCGGCGCATTGAAAGTCGTGCTGGACCTGCTGCCCGAGCGCGGCCTGAGCCACAAAGTAGTTCTGCCAATAGCCACTGGCGGCAGTATCGCCCACATGCTGGCGGTGGATTACGCGCTCAAACCGGTGCTGTCGGCCTTGAAGGCTCAGGAGTTGCTGCAAGGGATTTTCGCTGTCGACAGCCAGATTGCTTACGGCGAAGGCAACGCGCTGGCGCAGTTGGCGCCGGAGTTGGAACAACGACTGAATGAATCGCTGGAGCTGTTTTTCAGCGCGATGGCGAGACGGCCCAAGCCGCTCGATCCGAACCTGTTGAATGAACGTTTGTTGAGTGCTCGCTGGAGCATTTAAGTCCCACCGAAAAATTGAAGTACTGGCCTTACTCGCCCGCTAACGGGCAAGCAGGTGCAGCCACAACCCAACTGCAAATAAGGAGAGCGCCATGCGCCCTGTCATTTTGCGTCGTGGTCTGGTCGCTCTGTTTGCTGCGGCTGTCACCTTCGGCGCCATTACTCAAGCTCAGGCCGAGACACTTCGAATCGGCTATCAGAAATACGGCACCCTGGTGCTGCTCAAAGCCAAAGGCACCCTGGAAAAACGCCTCGCTGCCCAAGGCGTGGACGTGCAATGGACTGAATTCCCCGGTGGCCCGCAACTGCTTGAAGGCTTGAACGTCGGCTCCATCGATTTCGGTGTGACCGGCGAAACTCCGCCAGTGTTCGCTCAAGCGGCCGGTGCCGATCTGCTCTACGTCGCCTACGAACCGCCCGCGCCGCACAGCGAAGCGCTGCTGGTGCCGAAGGACTCGCCGATCAAATCGGTGGCGGACCTCAAGGGCAAGAAAGTCGTGCTCAATAAAGGCTCCAACGTGCACTACCTGCTGGTGCGTGCGCTGGAAGACGCCGGCCTCAAATACACCGACATCCAGACTGTATTCCTGCCGCCAGCCGATGCCCGTGCCGCGTTCGAGCGTGGCAGTGTCGACGCTTGGGTGATCTGGGATCCGTACCAGGCTGCCGCCGAACAGCAACTGCAAGCGCGCACCCTGCGCGATGGTCAGGGCCTCGTCGACAACCACCAGTTCTACCTCGCCACCAAACCGTATGCGCAGAAGAATCCCGAAGTGATCAAGACCCTCGTGGAAGAAGTGCGAGCGGTGGGTGAATGGTCCAAAGCCAATCCACAGGACGTGACGGCTCAGGTTTCACCGCTACTTGGCCTGCCGACAGACATCACCCTGACCTCGGTGAAACGCCAGGGTTACGGCGCGCTGTTCCTCACGCCTGAAGTGGTTGCCGCGCAGCAGAAAATCGCCGACAGCTTCTATCAGCTCAAGCTGATTCCCAAGCCGCTGAGCATCAAAGACGTGATCTGGACGCCGCCGGCCGCTCTCGCCAAAGCCCAATAATTCGATTCCCCAAGGAGACCACTCCATGAGCCTCAATATCTTCTGGTTCCTGCCTACACACGGCGACGGCCATTACCTTGGCACCGCCGAAGGCGCTCGCGCCGTTGACCACGGTTATCTGCAACAGGTCGCGCAAGCGGCGGATCGTCTGGGCTTCGGCGGTGTGCTGATTCCGACCGGTCGCTCCTGCGAAGACTCGTGGCTGGTGGCGGCGTCGCTGATTCCGGTGACCCAGCGTCTGAAGTTTCTTGTCGCCCTGCGCCCCGGGATCATTTCCCCGACGGTAGCCGCGCGGCAGGCGGCGACGCTGGATCGTCTGTCCGGTGGGCGCGCGCTGTTCAACCTGGTCACTGGCGGTGATCCAGAAGAGTTGGCCGGCGACGGTCTGTTCCTCAGCCACGAGGAGCGTTATCAGGCCTCGGTGGAATTCACCCGCATCTGGCGCCGCGTGCTGGAAGGCGAAACGGTCGATTATGACGGCCAGCACATCAGTGTGAAGGGCGCGAAATTGCTCTATCCGCCGATCCAGCAACCACGTCCGCCGTTGTACTTCGGCGGGTCTTCGGAAGCTGCGCAAGACCTGGCCGCCGAGCAAGTGGAAATGGTGTTGACCTGGGGTGAGCCTCCGGCCGCCGTTGCCGAGAAGATCGAACAGGTTCGTGCCAAAGCCGCCAAGCTTGGTCGCACCGTACGCTTCGGCATTCGTCTGCATGTGATCGTGCGTGAAACCAACGCCGAAGCCTGGCAAGCGGCGGACAAATTGATCTCGCATCTGGACAACGAGACCATCGCCCGTGCCCAGGCATCGCTGGCGCGTTTCGATTCGGTCGGCCAGCAACGCATGGCTGCGCTGCATGGCGGAAGTCGCGACAACCTGGAAGTCAGCCCTAACCTGTGGGCCGGTGTCGGCCTGGTGCGCGGTGGTGCCGGTACGGCGCTGGTGGGCGACGGTCCGACCGTGGCCGCACGGGTGAAGGAATACGCGGACCTCGGCATCGACACCTTCATTTTCTCCGGTTATCCACACCTGGAAGAGTCGTACCGGGTGGCCGAATTGCTGTTCCCACACCTCGATGTCGAGCGCCCCGAGTTGCCGAAAAGTGCCGGTTACGTCAGCCCGTTCGGTGAAATGGTCGCCAACGACATTCTTCCCAAAGCCGCGTCCCAGAGCTGAGGCGCGCCATGAACAAATTCATCCACAGCCTCGCGCCATGGGCGTTGCCGGTGTTGTTGCTGGCGGTGTGGCAGTTGTCGGTGTCGGCAGGCTGGTTGTCGACACGGATTCTGCCGGCGCCCATCGCCGTGATCGAGGCCGGCGTAAGTCTGGTCAGCAGCGGCGAAATCTGGACGCACCTGGCCATCAGCGGCTGGCGTGCGGCCCTGGGATTCACCATCGGTGGCGGTATCGGCCTGGTACTGGGGTTCATCACCGGGTTGTCGAAGTGGGGCGAACGCTTGCTCGACAGTTCGGTGCAAATGATCCGTAACGTGCCGCACCTGGCGCTGATTCCGCTGGTGATCCTGTGGTTCGGCATCGATGAGTCGGCAAAGATTTTCCTGGTGGCGCTGGGCACGTTGTTTCCGATTTACCTCAACACCTATCACGGCATCCGCAACGTCGATCCGGCGCTGGTGGAGATGGCGCGCAGTTATGGCCTGTCCGGTTTCAGTCTGTTCCGGCAAGTGATTCTGCCGGGGGCGTTGCCTTCGATTCTGGTGGGCGTGCGTTTCGCCCTGGGCTTCATGTGGTTGACGTTGATCGTCGCGGAAACCATTTCCGCCAGCTCCGGCATCGGCTATCTGGCGATGAATGCCCGGGAGTTCTTGCAGACCGACGTGGTGGTGCTGGCGATTCTGTTGTACGCGGTGCTCGGCAAATTGGCCGACCTCGCGGCCCGTGGACTTGAACGTGTCTGGCTGCGCTGGCACCCGGCGTATCAGGTTGCCAAGGGAGGTGCGGCATGACGGCTCAACAACCTCCGCGACTGCTGCGCGGGATTCCGCTGGCGGTGCGCAAGCTGCAAAAAACCTTTGGTGCGCGGCAGGTGTTGCGCGAGATCGACCTGCACATACCGGCCGGCCAGTTTGTCGCCGTGGTGGGGCGTAGCGGTTGCGGCAAAAGTACCTTGCTGCGCTTGCTCGCCGGGCTCGATCAGCCCACGGGTGGCGAGTTGCTCGCCGGTGCCGCGCCGCTCAGTGAGGCGCAGGAAGACACGCGGCTGATGTTCCAGGAAGCGCGGTTGCTGCCGTGGAAAAAGATCATCGACAACGTTGGCCTCGGCCTCAAGGGCAACTGGAAACCGCAAGCGCTGCAAGCCCTGGAAGCGGTCGGTCTGGCTGATCGCGCCCACGAGTGGCCGGCCGCGTTGTCTGGTGGACAGAAACAACGCGTGGCATTGGCTCGTGCACTGATTCATCAGCCGCGCTTGCTGTTGCTCGACGAACCGTTGGGTGCGCTGGATGCCCTGACTCGAATTGAAATGCAGCAACTGATCGAACGGCTCTGGCAACAGCACGGCTTCACGGTGTTGCTGGTCACCCATGACGTCAGTGAAGCGGTGGCAATTGCCGATCGGGTGATCCTGATCGAAGATGGCGAAGTCGGACTCGACCTGCACGTGGAACTGCCGCGCCCTCGGGTGCGCGGCTCCCATCGGCTGGCGGCGCTGGAAACCGAAGTACTCAATCGCGTGCTGGCGCTGCCCGGCCAGCCGCCGGAACCGGAACCTGTTTCACCCTTGCCCACGCAATTGCGTTGGGCTCAATAACTCAAGTCTTATCCCACGACAGGAATCAACATCATGACTATCAAAGCCATCAACGTTCGTAACCAGTTCAAAGGCTCCATCAAGGAAATCGTCCTCGGCGACGTGCTGTCGGAAATCGACGTGCAGACGGCGTCCGGCATCGTCACTTCGGTGATCACTACGCGTTCGGTCAAGGAGCTGGAGCTGGCCGTCGGCAGTGAAGTGATCGCGTTCGTGAAATCCACCGAGGTGTCGATCGCCAAGTTGTAAGCGGTGTGTTTAAACAACAACCCCGAAGGGTTTGAGCCCTTCGGGGTTTTTTATTGCCTGCGCTGACGGTGGTAGAGTCCGACGTGAATTTTTACGACGAAAAGGAGATCAAGGTGACAGTCAGGATTTCGGATTACATTCATGGCGTGACCCAGTCAGCACTGGCCCCGTGGGCAGACTTAACGCCCTGGGCGCTGGTGAGCGATGCACCCGAGCGTGTGCGTGAGTTGCTACGACAGTTGCCGGATGAGCATTACCAAGTCTCGGGCGACATTGCCGTCCACCGCACTGCGCAGGTCGAAGAGGGGGCGATCCTCAAGGGGCCGTTGATCATCGGCCCTGACTGTTTCATCGCCGCCGGTGCTTACCTGCGTGGGGGGTGTTGGCTGGATGAGCACTGCATCATCGGCCCCGGTGCCGAACTCAAATCGTCTTTCGTGTTTGCCGGCAGCAAGCTCGCTCACTTCAATTTTGTCGGTGATTCGGTGCTGGGCGCCGGGGTCAATCTGGAGGCGGGCAGCCTCATTGCCAACTATCGCAACGAGCGTGCGGACAAAACCGTGAACGTGCGGATCGGTGATGGACTGGTGTCGACCGGGTGCGAAAAGTTCGGTGCACTGTTGGGCGACGGCGCGCGACTCGGTGCCAACGCGGTGGTCGCGCCGGGCGGGTTGCTGCGACCGGGAACAGTGATCAGACGCCTGGCGCTCTACGATTGCGAAGAGGTTTGAAACATCAGTCGCCGAGGCTGCGCTTGGGCAGGAACGGTGGCAGGTACAACCCGAGATAGGCATCAAACACGCGCATCGCTTCCTCGGCCATACGCGGTGTGATCTGCCCGTGCTGCTGCACCGAGCGTGCGTAGACGCGGTCGCCCAGTTCCATGGCCAGGGCAAATACGTCGACATCCATCGGAAGCTTCGGCAGTTCGAAATGGTGGTCGAAAAGCTTGTGCATCAGGTCGCCCAATTCGATGTCGTGCTGGCGGTCGGCCTGGGTGACTTCGGTCAGGCCGTGCTGGGCCAGAATCAGTTGGCGGGCGGCGGCGTCTTCGCTGTAGATCGCCAGCATGCGCTGTTCCACCAGCCGCGACAGGTCACGCCAACCGCTCAGCGCGTGGTGGTCGATGGGCGCTTGCAGACAAGCGCGGAATGCCGCGTGGACGTCGGCGGTCAGCGCTTCGAGCAAGGCCGGGACGCTGGCGAAAAAATGGTAGACGGAGGAGGGCGGAATCTCCGCACGCTCGGCGACGCTGTAGATCGACAGACTGGCCACGCCCTCGGCGGCCAGCAGCGTGCGGGCGGCATCGAGTATCGAATCGATCCGGGCCTGGCTGCGTGCGCGGGGTTTGCGGGGGCTGGCTACGCGTGTCATTGGAGTCTCCTGCGGGGCAGCGGGCATTGTACGCAGAGCGGGCAGATGTTCCATATCCCCTGTGGCGAGGGAGCTTGCTCCCGTTGGGTTGCGAAGCGGCCCCAAAACGGCCGATGCGGTGTGCCTGACAGAACCGACTGCGGATGAAAGCGAGTCCTTCGGTCTCCAGCGGGAGCAAGCTCCCTCGCCACAGGGTTTGATGGCACCCATAAAAAAACGCCGTCGGCTGTGAGGCCGGCGGCGTTTTTTTACTGCAACCGCTTACACGGTATGCAGGTACCAGTTGTACTCAAGGTCGGAGATGGAGTGTTCGAACTCCTCCAGCTCACTCTCTTTGCACGCGACGAAGATATCGATGTATTTCGGATCGATGTACTTGGCCATGACTTCGCTGTCGTCCAGCTCGCGCAGTGCGTCGCGCAGGTTGTTCGGCAGGCTCTGCTCGTTCTGCTCGTAGCTGTTGCCTTCGACCGGAGCGCCCGGCTCGATCTTGTTGGTCAGGCCGTGGTGCACGCCCGCCAGAACCGAAGCCATCAGCAGGTACGGGTTGGCGTCGGCGCCGGCCACGCGATGCTCGATGCGCACGGCATCGGCAGAGCCGGTCGGTACGCGAATCGCTACGGTACGGTTGTCCAGGCCCCAGCACGGCGAGTTCGGCACGTAGAACTGTGCGCCGAAACGACGGTACGAGTTGACGTTCGGGCAGAGGAAAGCCATCTGCGCCGGTAGGGTCTCGAGCACACCGCCGATCGCGTGACGCAGTGCGGCGTTCTGCTCGGGATCCTCACTGGCAAAAATGTTTTTGCCATCTTTGTCGAGAATCGAGATATGGACATGCAGACCATTGCCCGCTTGGCCCGGGTAAGGCTTGGCCATGAAGGTGGTGTCCATTTCATGGTCGTAGGCGATGTTCTTGATCAGGCGCTTGAGCAGGACCGCGTAGTCGCAGGCCTTGATCGGATCGGCCACGTGGTGCAGGTTCACTTCGAACTGCGCCGGGGCACTTTCCTTGACGATGGCGTCGGCCGGGATGCCTTGCTCTTTTGCGCCTTCCAGAATGTCCTGGAGGCAGTCGACGTATTCGTCGAGGTCGTCGATCAGGTAAACCTGTGTCGAGTGCGGACGTTTGCCGGAAACCGGCGAGCGAGGCGGTTGCGGACGACCGTTCACGTTCTCCTGGTCGATCAGGTAGAACTCCAGTTCGAACGCGGCGCAGATGGTCAGGCCCATTTCGTCGAATTTGCGCACCACGTTGGCCAGCACTTCACGTGGATCGGCGAAGAAGGGGGTGCCTTCGAGTTCGTGCATGGTCATCAACAGTTGCGCGGTCGGGCGCTTCTGCCATGGCTCGTTGCACAGGGTATCGGGGATTGGATAGCAGATTCGGTCAGCATCGCCGATGTCCAGGCCCAGGCCGGTGCTTTCCACCGTCGAGCCGTTGATATCCAGAGCAAATAAAGAGGCCGGCAGGTTGATGCCTTTCTCGTAAACCTTGTGGAGGCTGGTGCGTTCAATGCGCTTGCCGCGCACCACACCATTCATATCCGCAATCAGAAGGTCAACGTACAGAACCTCAGGATGTTCCTTAAGGAACGCGTTCGCTTCGTTAAGCTGAACGGCACGCGGGGGTACCGACATGATGCAACACCTTTGTTGTTAAAAATATCAATCATTGATCTTTTCTGGTTTCAGTCAACCCGAACGGCATGCCGAAGTCAAGCAAGGCCTTTTTTGCCCTAAAAAAGCGCTCGTATGGCTTTTTTGAGGCACTTTGGGGCGTTTTTATACCTTTTGGTGTGTTGGTCGCCGCGAGCTTGAGCGGGCCGTGTTGTATTTTTTACGGGGGTGTTGTGTAAAAAAATGAACAAGGCTAAGCTCGAATCAAACCCATAACAGCAATAATACCGGGGTGCTTCATGTCTCGCCTGCCGTTAATCGGCGTCACCGACTGCTCAAGACAGGTCGGTCGGCATGTCTGCCATATCAGTGGTGACATATCCGCCCGCGCCATGGGCTCAGCAGCCTGGATGATCCTCTCGTCCTTGACGGTTCGACTGTCCCCGTCCGATATTCTGGACGGTCGCAATGGCACCCCCATTACGGTTACTCCATTCAATATAGAACCGATTCACAATAGCGGCTCAGCCATCGTGCAGGGCACCGCTCGCGATTCTGCACGCCTGATCTCGGCGCATGTGCCCACAAGCACGCCGGCCTGGCGCAGACTTGCATTCCAACGCGACGCCGATGCGTCAACTATCGCCTGACTCATGAAAGAGTCAGGAAACTCAAAGCCTAGAGGCATTTATGAGTAACAACCTCGACCAGCTCACCGATTGGTTGAAAGACCGCAAGATCACAGAAGTCGAATGCATGATCGCCGACTTGACCGGGATTACCCGTGGCAAGATTTCGCCGACCAACAAGTTCATCGCCGAAAAAGGCATGCGCCTGCCTGAAAGCGTTCTGTTGCAGACAGTGACCGGCGACTATGTCGAAGACGACATCTATTACGAACTGCTCGACCCGGCCGACATCGACATGATCTGCCGTCCCGACCAGAACGCTGTGTTTCTCGTGCCGTGGGCCATCGAACCCACCGCACAGGTGATCCACGACACCTACGACAAGCAAGGCAACCCGATCGAGCTGTCGCCGCGCAACGTGCTCAAGAAAGTCCTGAAACTCTATACCGACAAGGGCTGGCAGCCGATTGTGGCGCCGGAAATGGAGTTCTACCTGACCAAGCGCAGCGACGACCCGGACTATCCGTTGCAGCCACCGATCGGTCGCTCTGGTCGCCCGGAAATCGGTCGTCAGTCGTTCTCTATCGAAGCGGCGAACGAATTCGACCCGCTGTTCGAAGACGTCTACGACTGGTGCGAACTGCAGGAGCTGGATCTCGACACGCTGATCCACGAGGACGGCACGGCGCAGATGGAAATCAACTTCCGTCACGGCGATGCCCTGTCCCTGGCCGACCAGATCCTGGTGTTCAAGCGCACCATGCGCGAAGCCGCGCTCAAGCACGACGTGGCCGCGACCTTCATGGCCAAACCGATGACCGGCGAGCCGGGCAGTGCGATGCACTTGCACCAGAGCATCATCGACATCGAGACCGGCAAGAACATCTTCTCTAATGAAGACGGGACCATGAGCCAGTTGTTCCTGCACCACATCGGTGGTTTGCAGAAGCTCATCCCCGAGCTGTTGCCGCTGTTCGCACCCAACGTCAACTCGTTCCGCCGCTTCCTGCCGGACACCTCGGCACCAGTGAACGTGGAGTGGGGCGAAGAGAACCGCACCGTGGGCCTGCGGGTTCCGGATGCCGGGCCGCAAAACCGTCGGGTAGAAAACCGCCTGCCGGGCGCCGACGCCAACCCGTACCTGGCGATCGCCGCGAGCCTGCTCTGCGGTTACATCGGCATGGTCGAAGGCCTGAACCCGAGTGCACCGGTGGTGGGTCGTGGCTATGAACGCCGCAACCTGCGCCTGCCGCTGACCATCGAAGACGCACTGGACCGTATGGAAAACAGCGCGACCATCGAGCGGTACCTGGGCAAAAATTTCATCACTGGCTACGTCGCGGTCAAGCGGGCCGAGCATGAAAACTTCAAGCGCGTGATCAGTTCGTGGGAAAGGGAATTCCTGCTCTTTGCCGTCTGATACGCCGGGCGCCGTCGTTTTCCAGGCGGCGCTTTCACCTGATTTTTTTAGGAGATTCGTATGACCAGCAACAATCCGCAAACCCGTGAATGGCAAGCCCTGAGCAACGATCACCACCTGGCTCCGTTCAGCGACTTCAAGCAGCTGAAAGAGAAAGGCCCGCGGATCATCACCCATGCCAAGGGTGTTTACCTGTGGGACAGCGAAGGCAACCAGATCCTCGACGGCATGGCCGGTTTGTGGTGCGTGGCCATTGGTTACGGTCGTGATGAACTGGCCGACGCAGCCAGCAAGCAAATGCGCGAATTGCCTTACTACAATCTGTTCTTCCAGACCGCCCACCCGCCGGTGCTGGAACTGGCCAAGGCCATCTCCGACATCGCACCGGAAGGCATGAACCATGTGTTCTTCACCGGTTCCGGTTCCGAAGGCAACGACACCATGCTGCGTATGGTCCGCCACTATTGGGCAATCAAGGGCCAGCCGAACAAGAAAGTCATCATCAGCCGCAAGAACGGCTATCACGGTTCCACCGTGGCCGGCGCGAGCCTGGGTGGCATGACTTACATGCACGAACAGGGCGATTTGCCGATCCCGGGCATCGTCCACATCGCGCAGCCTTACTGGTTCGCCGAAGGCGGTGACATGACCCCGGAAGAGTTCGGGATCTGGGCTGCCAATCAGTTGGAAGAGAAAATTCTCGAAGTCGGCGTCGACAACGTCGGTGCCTTCATTGCCGAGCCGATCCAGGGTGCCGGCGGCGTGATCATTCCGCCAGACAGCTACTGGCCGCGCATCAAGGAAATTCTCGCCAAGTACGACATTCTGTTCGTGGCCGACGAAGTGATTTGCGGTTTCGGCCGTACCGGTGAGTGGTTCGGTAGCGATTTCTACGACCTCAAGCCCGACATGATGACCATCGCCAAAGGCCTGACCTCGGGTTACATCCCGATGGGTGGCCTGATCGTGCGTGACGCCGTGGTGGACGTGCTCAATGAAGGTGGCGATTTCAACCACGGCTTTACGTACTCCGGACACCCGGTGGCTGCTGCGGTGGCGCTGGAAAACATCCGCATCATGCGCGACGAGAAAATTATCGAGCGCGTTCATGCAGAAACGGCACCGTATTTGCAGAAACGTCTGCGGGAACTGAACGATCATCCGCTGGTGGGTGAAGTTCGTGGGGTAGGTCTGTTGGGGGCCATCGAACTGGTTCAGGACAAGGCCACACGCAAGCGTTATGAAGGCAAGGGCGTCGGCATGATCTGCCGTCAGTTCTGCTTCGACAATGGCCTGATCATGCGCGCCGTCGGCGACACCATGATCATCGCGCCACCGCTGGTGATTACACCGGCGGAAATCGATGAGCTGGTGACCAAGGCGCGCAAGTGTCTTGATCTGACCCTGAGTGCATTGCAGGGCTAAGTGCTAGGCTCTGAGCGCAAGTCCGAGGTTCTGCATGACGCAGGGACTTTCGCTCAGAGCTGTCAGAAAGCGTGGCCTTTCCTTGATAGACCGATGTGGATCTTGCCAGACTAGCCGCGGTTCCAGTTACCCGGGTTCGGTCGCTGAACAAGTGGTTCAAAAAAGAAAAATTTGGAGCATTACGCATGAAGGCACTAGGTAAAAAGCTCGCTGGCAAGACCCTCCTTGCCATGTCCGTGATGGGGTTGATGGCGGGCGCGGTTCACGCCGATGACAAAGTTCTGCACGTGTACAACTGGTCCGATTACATCGCCCCCGACACCGTCAAGAAGTTCGAAGACGAGTCGGGCATCAAAGTGGTCTACGACGTCTTCGACAGCAACGAAACCCTCGAAGCCAAGTTGCTGGCCGGCAAGTCCGGTTACGACATCGTTGTGCCGTCGAACAACTTCCTGGCCAAGCAGATCAAGGCCGGCGTGTACCAGAAGCTCGACAAATCCAAGCTGCCTAACTGGAAAAACCTGAACCCGGAACTGCTCAAGGCGGTATCGGTCAGCGACCCGGGCAACGAGCACGCGTTCCCGTACATGTGGGGCTCGATCGGTATTGGCTTCAACGCCGAGAAGGTCAAGGCTGCACTGGGTGCCGATGCACCGACCAACTCCTGGGACCTGCTTTTCAAACCTGAAAACGCCGCGAAGTTGAAATCGTGCGGTATCAGTTTCCTCGATTCGCCAACCGAGATGATTCCGGTGGCGTTGCACTACCTGGGCTATCCAACCGACAGCCAGGACAAAAAACAACTGGCCGAAGCCGAAGCGCT
The DNA here is from genome assembly GCF_900187435.1 of Pseudomonas sp. Irchel s3b5. Lineage (NCBI taxonomy): Bacteria > Pseudomonadati > Pseudomonadota > Gammaproteobacteria > Pseudomonadales > Pseudomonadaceae > Pseudomonas > Pseudomonas sp. Irchel s3b5. The sequence goes on along the minus strand of NZ_FYDY01000006.1, from coordinate 136,931 downwards.
GTTCCTGAAAATCCGTCCTTCGGTAGGTTACTTCCACTCGTCCAAGTACATCTCCGACCTGGCCAACGGCAACATCTGCGTGGCCGTGGGTTACTCGGGTGACATTTACCAGGCCAAGTCCCGCGCAGAAGAAGCCGGCGACAAGGTGAAAGTCAGCTACAACATTCCGAAAGAAGGTGCAGGCAGCTTCTACGACATGGTCGCCATCCCTAAAGATGCCGAAAACGTCGAAGGCGCCTACAAGTTCATGACCTTCCTGCAGAAGCCGGAAATCATGGCTGAAATCACCAACGCCGTGCGTTTCCCGAACGGTAACGCCGCTGCCACGCCGCTGGTGGATAAAGACATCACCAGCGATCCGGGCGTTTACCCGCCGGCGGATGTCCTGGCCAAGCTGTACGCGATTGCCGACTTGCCGGCCGCGACCCAGCGGATCATGACCCGCAGCTGGACCAAGATTAAATCCGGTAAATAAGTAATTAACCTGTAGGAGCGAGCCTGCTCGCGATGAACCTGAGAGCGCCGCGGGGTGTCAGGCACCCATCGTTATCGTTGACGACCATCGCGAGCAGGCTCGCTCCCACAGGTGTTTCTGCATAAAAGTTTTGCTGGAACGGTTTTTCGGGGGTAAGTTGCGCGCCGGTTTTGTTGCCGGACAACCACGGTTGTCATGTAACACGGGGCAACTTGGGCCCAACTAATTTTAGAGGACCTCCACTTGCCTATTTTTTCTTTGTTGCGTAATGCCATGCTGGTTGGCGCCGGATTGACACTGGCTGTCAGTGTCCAGGCCGCCGGTACCGTGCATATTTATAACTGGTCGGATTACATCGGCGAGAGCACGTTGGCCGACTTCCAGAAAGAGACCGGCATCAAGCCGGTGTATGACGTTTTCGATTCCAACGAAACCCTGGAAGGCAAGTTGCTGGCCGGGCGTACGGGTTACGACGTGGTCGTGCCGTCGAACCACTTCCTTGGCAAGCAGATCAAGGCCGGGGCGTTCCAGAAACTCGACAAGTCGCAACTGCCGAACTACTCGAATCTCGACCCGGTGCTGCTCAAGCGCCTGGAGCAAAATGATCCGGGCAACCTGTACGCCGTGCCGTACCTGTGGGGCACTAACGGCATCGGTTACAACGTCGACAAGATCAAGGCTGTGCTGGGCGTCGATACGATTGATTCGTGGGGCGTGCTGTTCGAGCCGGAGAACATCAAGAAGCTGCAAAGCTGCGGTGTAGCGTTCCTCGATTCGGCTGATGAAATGATGCCGACCGTGCTCAACTACATGGGCCTGAACGCCAATAGCACCGACCCTGAAGACTACAAAAAGGCCGAAGCCAAGTTGCTGGCGGTGCGGCCTTACGTGACGTACTTCCACTCTTCGAAATACATCGCAGACCTGGCCAACGGCGATATCTGCGTGGCGATCGGTTTCTCCGGCGATATCTTCCAGGCAAAAAATCGCGCCGATGAAGCCAAGAAAGGCGTGAACATCGCTTACTCGATTCCCAAAGAAGGCGGCGCGCTCTGGTTCGACATGCTGGCGATTCCGAAGGACTCGACCAACGTCAAACAGGCCAACGCGTTCATCAACTACTTGCTGAAACCTGAGGTGATTGCGCAGGTCAGCGATTACGTCGGCTACGCCAACCCTAACCCGGCGTCGGACAAACTGATGGACCAGTCCATTCGCACCGACGAAGCGGTGTACCCACCGCAAGCGGTGCTCGACAAGACCTACGTGTCCGTCGAGTTACCGCCGAACATTCAACGTTTGATGACCCGCAGCTGGACCAAGGTCAAGTCGGGTAAATAGATTCAAGGCTCAAACTATCCAGGTTGGCTCACCTTGAGCGAACTGCACTCTTTTTTCTGGGAGTTTCGTAAATGGCAGTTGCCTCCGGCGCCTATAAGAAAGCCCTCGAGGGCGACCAGTCACCTAAACAGGTGCTGGTCAAAATCGACCGGGTCACGAAGAAGTTCGACGAGACGATTGCCGTGGACGACGTGTCCCTGGAAATCAAGAAAGGCGAGATTTTCGCCCTGCTCGGCGGTTCGGGATCGGGCAAGTCCACGTTGCTGCGCATGCTCGCCGGTTTCGAACGGCCCACGGAAGGGCGGATTTTCCTCGATGGCGTAGACATCACCGACATGCCGCCGTACGAGCGGCCGATCAACATGATGTTCCAGTCTTACGCCCTGTTCCCGCACATGACCGTGGCGCAGAACATTGCCTTCGGCCTCAAGCAGGACAAATTACCGGCCGCTGAAGTCGATGCCCGCGTGGCGGACATGCTCAAGCTGGTACAGATGAGCCAGTACGCCAAGCGCAAGCCGCACCAGCTGTCCGGCGGCCAGCGTCAGCGCGTGGCCCTGGCCCGTTCCCTGGCCAAGCGCCCGAAGCTGTTGCTGCTCGACGAACCGATGGGCGCGCTGGATAAAAAGCTGCGTTCGCAAATGCAGCTGGAGCTGGTCGAGATCATCGAGCGCGTCGGCGTGACCTGCGTCATGGTGACCCACGATCAGGAAGAGGCCATGACCATGGCCGAGCGCATCGCAATCATGCACCTGGGCTGGATCGCCCAGATCGGCAGCCCGATCGACATCTACGAAACCCCGACCAGCCGCCTGGTCTGCGAATTCATCGGTAACGTGAACATCTTCGAAGGCGAAGTGATCGACGACGCCGAAGGCCACGCGATCATTACCTGCAAAGACATGGACCACCAGATCTACGTGGGCCACGGCATCAGCACTTCGGTGCAGGACAAGTCGGTCACCTACGCGATCCGTCCGGAGAAACTGCTGGTCACCGCTGACATGCCGACCTGCCAGTACAACTGGTCCAGCGGCAAGGTCCACGACATCGCCTACCTGGGCGGGCACTCGGTGTTCTACGTCGAACTGCCAAGCGGCAAACTGGTGCAGTCGTTCGTGGCCAACGCCGAGCGTCGCGGCGCACGTCCGACCTGGGGCGATCAGGTTTACGTGTACTGGGAAGACGATAGCGGCGTGGTACTTCGCTCATGAACATGCGCAAATTCAAACGCCGACTCAATCGAATAATTCCCGGTGGCCGCCAACTGGTCATCGGGGTTCCCTTCATCTGGCTGTTCCTGTTCTTCATGTTGCCGTTCTTCATCGTTCTGAAGATCAGCTTCGCCGAAGCCGACGTGGCCATTCCGCCGTACACCGAAATCTACAGCTTCGCCGAACAGAAGTTGCAGTTGCTGCTGAACCTGGGCAACTACGCGATGCTCGGCGACGACGAGTTGTACATCGCCGCCTACCTGGGCTCGTTGAAGATGGCGCTGATCAGCACCATCCTTTGCCTCGTGATCGGCTACCCGATGGCCTACGCCATCGCCAGCGCCCGTAAAGAGCTGCAAACGGTGTTGGTGTTGTTGATCATGATGCCGACCTGGACCGCGATCCTGATCCGTGTCTACGCGTGGATGGGCATCCTCAGCAACAACGGCCTGCTCAACGGTTTCCTGATGAGCATGGGCTGGATCGACGAACCGCTGCAGATCCTCAACACCAACCTTGCGGTGTACATCGGCGTCGTCTATTCGTACCTGCCGTTCATGATCCTGCCGCTGTACGCCAACCTGGTGAAGCACGACAACAGCTTGCTGGAAGCTGCTTCCGACCTGGGTTCGAGCACGTTCAACAGCTTCTGGAAAATCACCATCCCGCTGTCCAAGAACGGCATCATCGCCGGCTGCATGCTGGTGTTCATCCCGGTAGTGGGTGAGTTCGTGATCCCGGAACTGCTCGGCGGTCCGGAAACCCTGATGATCGGTAAAGTGCTGTGGCAAGAATTCTTCAACAACCGTGACTGGCCGGTGGCGTCCGCTCTGGCGGTGGTGATGCTGGCGATCCTGATTGTGCCGATCATTCTGTTCAACCGCAGTCAGGCCAAGGAAATGGAGGGTAAAGAATGAAGCGCTTCCGTTTCTCCAGCCTGATGCTGGTGGTGGGTCTGTTGTTCATCTACCTGCCGATGTTGATCCTGGTGATCTACTCGTTCAACGCCTCGAAACTGGTGACGGTGTGGGGCGGCTGGTCGATCAAGTGGTACGTCGGCCTGCTCGACAACTCGCAACTGATGGGTTCGGTGGTGCGCTCGCTGGAAATCGCCTGCTACACGGCGATTGCAGCAGTCGCACTAGGGACATTAGCCGCGTTCGTCCTGACCCGCATCACCCACTTCAAGGGCCGCACGCTGTTCGGTGGCCTGGTGACTGCGCCGCTGGTGATGCCTGAAGTGATCACCGGTCTGTCGCTGTTGCTGCTGTTCGTGGCGATGGCGCAGATGATCGGCTGGCCACAGGAACGCGGCATCGTCACCATCTGGATCGCCCACACGACGTTCTGTGCGGCTTATGTGGCGGTGGTGGTGTCGGCGCGCTTGCGTGAGCTGGACCTGTCCATCGAAGAGGCGGCCATGGACCTCGGTGCGCGGCCGTGGAAGGTGTTCTTCCTGATCACCATCCCGATGATCGCGCCATCGCTGGCCGCGGGGGGCATGATGTCCTTCGCGCTGTCGCTGGATGACCTGGTGTTGGCGAGCTTCGTGTCCGGTCCGGGTTCCACGACCCTGCCGATGGAAGTGTTCTCGGCCGTGCGTCTGGGTGTTAAACCCGAGATCAACGCCGTGGCCAGCCTGATCCTGCTGGCGGTTTCGATCGTGACCTTCCTGGTCTGGTTCTTCAGCCGTCGTGCCGAAGAAAGCCGCAAGCGTGCGATCCAGCAAGCCATCGAGGAAAGCGCTGCCGACTCCTGGAAGCAACCGGACGTGCGCCGCGCGCAGGCACCGGAAGCGGCTTGAGCCTGAACCGGGGTTGACCACAGCACTGTGGTCAGCCCGATTCAAAATGTAGGAGCGAGCTTGCTCGCGATAGCGGACAGTCATCCAACATCAATGTTGACCGTGGCGCCGCCATCGCGAGCAAGCTCGCTCCTACAGTTGTTTTGGGCGTTCACAAAATCTGAGTTCAACCAAAGATCCCTTGTAGGAGCGAGCTTGCTCGCGATTGCGGACTGTCATTCAACGTCAATGTTGACCGTGGCACCGCCATCGCGAGCAAGCTTGCTCCTACAGTTGTTTTTGGGCGTTCACAAAATCTGAGTTCAACCAAAGATCCCTTGTAGGAGCGAGCTTGCTCGCGATTGCGGACTGTCATTCAACGTCAATGTTGGCTGTGGCACCGCCATCGCGAGCGAGCTTGCTCCTACAGTTGTTTTGGGTGTTCACAAAACCTGAGTTCAACCAACGATCCCTTGTAGGAGCGAGCTTGCTCGCGATAGCGGACTGTCATTCAACGTCAATGTTGACCGTGGCGCCGCCATCGCGAGCAAGCTTGCTCCTACAGTTGTTTTTGGGCGTTCACAAAATCTGAGTTCAACCAAAGATCCCTTGCTCGCGATGAGGCTGTTCCAGCCAGCAAAGGTTTACTGCGCAACCCGCGCCGGCAACAGCTTCAACGTGCTGCGTGTATTGGCCGTGACCTCTTCGTCGTTGAGATGCGCCTGGAAATAAACGCCCTCGATGTACGCCTCGGATTGATCGTCAACGTGACGGTCGAGCAACACGCCGCTTTGGCCTACCGGGTTGATGGTCAGGCTGTGGGCCGGGTCGGCGAAGTCGATCAGACGCCGGGTCGATGGACCATAGGTGACTGGCCACGGTGCCGGGCCGATCTTCGCTGAAAGATTGTTAGGCACTTCATGGCTGCCTGGCGCGGCGAACGGGCCGACGTTGAAGATCCGGTCCAACGGCTTCTGTTGACCCAGCGGATGGCCATGGGTCAGCGTGTGCGCGTTGCCCCACTGCCATTGCGTGAAGTCTGCGCCAAAGGTGGTCTTGAGGTGGGCGATGCTGGCTTGCCAGGCTGCCTTCACTGTGTCTGCGCGGGTTTCATGGTCGAGCGTGGTGCGGTTGTCCCACCACGGCGAGTCGGCCGTTGCGGCCAGGCGCGGTAGCGCGGCGTCGATCACCCGGGTCGAGAGCAATGTTTCGAAAAAGTCGGCGCCCAGTTCATCGTGCATCGTCGCGTCGGCGAGGTTGAACAGGAACTGGTTGAACACGGTGGCGCTGGTGGATTCGAGCGGGTAATCACCTTTCCATTGCGCCAGTTGTTCGACCAGTTTGAGTTCGGCGGGATCGCTCACCACTTCACGCAACACCGGCAGCAGTGGCGCCAGCAAACGCGGGCCGTAGGCGGTGGTGGTGCCCAGTTGCAGCGACTGGCTGGTCTCCAGATTCCACTTCACGGTTTTATCGCTGAGTTGGCGATTGAGCTCCTGGCCACGGTCGGCAAGGTTGTAGTAACCGGGAATCTCCATGCCCGTCGGCGACACGGGCTGGAAGTTGGCCGAGACGATGTAGCCCCGCGCCGGGTTTTCTTCCTGGGGGTTGGCGCTGAACGGGTAGAAACCGTCCTTGTCCGCCTCGGCCGTGCTGCCATCGAGAATGAACCACGGACGTACACCCGCCGGACGCTTGGGCAATTGCGCCGCCGCCCACCAGCCGATATCGCCTTTGGCATTGGCCCAGACCACGTTCAGGCCGGGTGCCTGGATTTTTGCCGCAGCACCACGGGCCTTGGCCAGGGTATCGGCGCGATTGAGCTGGTAGAAACCGTCGATGATCGGGTTCTGGCTTTCGAGAAAGGCCCACCACATGGCAATCGGCGTTTTGCCGACGCCACGGCCCAGGGCATCGTTGACGATCGGACCGTGGGGCGACTGACGCAACACCAGCGTCACCGGTGCTTGCCCTTTGACGGCGATCTGTTGCTCGCTGGACGTCATGTCCACCCATTTGCCGCGATACCAGACCTGGTTGGGATTGTCCGGGTTGACCTTCTCGGCGATCAGGTCGAGGTCATCGTTCTGGAACATGGTGATGCTCCAGCCGAAGTCGCGGTTCAAGCCCAATGACGCGAACGGCATCAAGGCCTGATAGTGACCGTAGAGTTCGAAGCCCGGTGCAGTGAGGTGAGCTTCGTACCACACCGAGGGCGCTGAAAAGCGGATATGCGGATCGCCCGCCAGCAGCGGCTTGCCACTTTGGGTTCGACTGCCGGCGACAACCCACGCGTTGCTGCCTTCGAACTGCGGCAGGCCATTGTCGGCCAGGGCCTGCTCACTCAGGCGGGCGAGGGCGTTGAGGTCTTTCCAGTCGATGCCGCTCAGCGCCGGTGCAGCTCCGTTGAGCACGCCTTTGGGCTGCCAGTCGAGGTCGAAGGCGTTGAGGTATTGAGGCCCCAGCTGATCGCGGACGAACGTCAGCACGGGCTCGGTGCGAAACGCAGCGGCAAAGCTGTAGGCCATGTAGCCGGCGATGCTGATGGTGTCCTGGGCGGTGAACGGGCGCTTGGAAATGCCCAGCACATCGAACTCGACCGGTTTTGCGTGGCTGTCCTGATACTGATTGATGCCATCCAGGTACGCTTGCAGGGCGATGAACGATGGCGATTGTTTGTCCAGGTTTGCCAGGTAGGTTTCGGCGCGTTCACGAATGCGCAGGCTGCGCATCAGTTTGTCGGTGTCGAGCAGCTTCGGCCCGAGCACTTCGGCCAATTCGCCGCGGGCGAGACGGCGCAGGACCTCCATCTGGAACAGTCGGTCCTGGGCATGCACATAGCCGAGGGCGCGGTACAGGTCGGTTTCGTTGTCGGCGCGGATGTGCGGGACGCCGCGCTCGTCGTAGCGCACGGTGACCGACCCTTGCAGGTGTTGCAGTTCGACCATGCCCTGGCGTGACGGCTGCTTGCTGTAGAGGTACCCACTGGCGCCTGCGGCCAGCACAACGATCAGCAGAGCGAGAGCGGTCAGGCTACGTTTCATGGCAACTCCTTGTTGTTATTGTTTTCCGTTGAGTCACTGTTTAACACGTGCCGCCAATTTGGCGCATCGCCCTTAGGAGGGATTCGTATTACCGCGTTTTTCCCTCTTCCGGAGGATCGAGCGGCCACGGGCAGTAACAGCCGACTGCCAGTGTGTGCGTGGCACTCACCGAACGGCCTTCGTCCAGAGCCTGCAGGATTGGTTCGATAAAGCTGTTGCTGGAATTGCAGGTCAGGCCCTCGCTGTATGGGCCGAAGTACGCCAGTTTTCCGGAACGATCCCAGATCGCCACGGCCGGGCTGGCGGGTATCTGCTCGGAACCGGGTAGCACCTCGATGGACTTCAGGTTACTCAAAGTGCTCGGCAACTGGCCGTGGCTACCGGGTTTTTGCACTCCATAGAATTCCACACCGTGTGGCTCGTAACGCTCGACCAATTCCGTCAGATGTTGTTGATTGCCGACGTTGCACGGGCAGGCCGGGTCCCAGAAATGCACCAGTCGGATGGCGCCGGGTCCGGCAATGGCCTCGGGAAGACGCAGCGGGTCACCGGAAAACATTGCGGTGTGGGAGCTGAACGCACGCAGGTAACGCCCCTGAAACCAGTCGTAACCCGCCCACAACACACCGGCACACACCACGGCGAGCAGACTGGCAAACAGGGGGACACGAAAAGGCGAGTGCATCGGTTCAATCCTCGAAGGTCGGCTAGCTTGCCATGCTTGCCGCGACAGATGAATATCGCAGACCTATAAAGTCCGTTTCATGCTTTGGAATCGCTCATGCCTGTCACTTTCGATCCTGATCTTCTACGTGCGAGTCTGCGGCCACTGGCGGATGGACTGCCGTTGTCGACGCAGGCGCAGGCCTATCAGCAGTTCTATGGGCTGGATTTCGCGCAGCGTCGGCTGCGCAGCGGTCTTGGGCGCTTCGAGATCGATGGGTATCAGCTGGTGAGTCAGTTCTGGTGGCCCGAAGGGGCGAAGGCGACGCTGTTTGTCTTCCATGGTTTTTACGACCACACCGGACTGTACCGGCACGTGATCGAGTGGGCGCTGGATCAGGGGTTCGCCGTGATTGCCTGCGATTTGCCAGGGCATGGATTGTCCAGTGGCGAGCGTGCGAGCATCAAGGACTTCGCCGAATACCAGGACACCTTGCAGGGGCTGTTTACCGAAGCGCAGTCCCTTGATTTGCCGCAACCGTGGCACCTGTGCGGGCAGAGTACCGGCGGCGCCATCGTGATCGATCATGTGCTCAATGCCGGCGCGAACAGCCCGGCCCAGGGGCAGGTGATTCTGTTGTCACCGCTGGTGCGGCCGCGGGCGTGGGGTTGGTCGCAACTGAGCTATTACCTGCTCAAACCGTTCGTCAAAGCCATCGCCCGACGCTTCAGCGAAAACTCCAATGACCCGGATTTTCTGCCATTCCTGCAAGCCGATCCTTTGCAGCCGTTGCGTCTGCCAACTGCGTGGGTCGGGGCGTTGTCACGCTGGATCAAGCGCATCGAGGCCGCGCCGGTCAGCAGCCGACGGCCACTGATTGTGCAAGGGCAGGCGGACATGACGGTCGATTGGGAACACAACCTCGAAGTGTTGCGCGGCAAGTTTGATCGACCGCAAGTGTTGATGCTGCCTGAGGCGCGGCATCATCTGGCGAATGAGACGCTGGTGATGCGAACGGAGTATTTCGGGTTTTTGACCAGGCGGATAAAAGGCCGGAACTCCTAGTGACAGTCAGGGCCCCATCGCGGGCAAGCCCGCTCCCACAGTGATTGGAGCAAGCCCACAATTTTGTGATCAGCACCGACCTTGTGGGAGCGGGCTTGACCGCGAAGGCGATCGATCTGGCGCTAAAAATTACTGGTTCAGGTTCGAAGGGCTTTGCCCCACCGCCAACCCCGCCCGAATCGCCGCCAGCGCCGCCTGATAATAAGCCTGGCCTTCAGCCGATTCGGCAAAAGTCGCAAACTCTTCCAGTTCGTTGTCCGACAGGTCGCGGTAGACATAGAGCAGCGTGTTGTTCAGGTCGCTGCCGATCTGGTCCATCAAACGCTGGCGCTGCCCGTTCAACATGCCTTGGGCTTGTCCGGCACCGAGCAGGCCGGGGATCATCGAACTCAGGCTGTCAGCGGCGACACCGGCAATCGCCAGACTGACTTCCGCGCCAGCCTCACGCGCCGGCAGGGCCTGGGCCAGGTGGCCGATGATCAGCATGCGGCTGTCGCTGGCCTGCATCTTCGGCAAACCCTTGGCATTTTTCGCCAGTTGGTCGCGACGGGTCGCCAGCAGTTCGGCGGCGATGATCTTTTTGCCCAGCGGTGACTGGAAAAACGTCAGCGCAGGTTTCGGATCGGTGAGGTTTTTGCGCAATTGCGCTTCGGCACGCTGGTCCACGGCCTTAGGCGCAAACCGCTGATTGCTGTTATTGACCAGCGCCTGAAACACCGCTGGTGGCAGGCTGCCCTGATAACGCTGTTGGGCCGCCGTCAGGGCGTCGTTAAAGTGCGCGCGTTGTTCCGGCCAGCCGGCGACCTTGTACAGCTGGTCGTGGCCGTCTGCCCAGGCGGGCAAAACGCAGAACATCAGCAGTGATAAAAGCAAACGGCGCATAGGGACTCCTGTCAGCAGGCGACTATTCTCCGTGTGGCACCCTGACTTGTCGAGAATTCGTATCAACCCGCTGCGCGGCTCTGTCGGATTTCCAGGCGCAGGCATACTATGCGCGCCATGCAAATATCCTCTGATCACCCGCTGCTGTTACGAATCGTCGATGACCTGGCCGAGCGCGGCTGGTCGCAGCAGAATATTTTCCTGCCTCTGGATCTGACCCGAGCGCTGGCGGCCGAGTGCCGTAAACGTGCTGCCGAGGGTGAGCTGGCTCCGGCCGCCGTCGGCCGTGGACCGACCTCGGAGATACGCGAAGGCATCCGTGGCGATCATATTCAGTGGATCGATCCCGGTCAGGCCGAGGCGTGCGACAGCTACCTGGGCCTGATGGACAGCCTGCGCGAGGCGATCAATCGCGGGCTGTTCCTGGGGTTGGAGGATTTCGAAAGCCATTTCGCGATGTACCCGCCCGGGGCGTTCTACCTCAAGCACCTCGACCGCTTTCGCGATGACGACCGGCGCATGGTCTCGGCGGTGGTCTACCTCAATGACGGCTGGCTGCCTGAACACGGCGGTCAGTTGCGCATGTACCTGGACAATGAGCGCGCCTACGACGTGCAACCTACCGGCGGTTGCCTGGTGGTGTTTCTCTCTGGCGAAGTGCCCCACGAAGTCTTGCCGGCAACCCGCGAACGCCTGTCATTGACCGGCTGGTTCCGGCGTCGCGGCAACGAGCCGTTCTGAAATGCAAAAGATTCTGGTCAGCCGCTGCCTGTTGGGCCACCGAGTGCGTTATGACGGCGGGGCCAGTGGGCCGTTCGATCAGCTTCAGCAGTGGCTCGATGAAGGCCGTGTAGTGCCGCTGTGCCCGGAGGTGGCGGGCGGCTTGCCAACCCCACGGGCTGCTGCAGAAATTCCCGGCGGGCAGGGCGCTCACGTGCTTGATGGTCAGGCAACAGTGATCACCACCGAGGGCGAAGACGTCAGTGCGCAGTTTCTGTCGGGGGCGTATCAGGCGTTGGAACTGGTGCAAAAGCACGGCATCCGCGTTGCCGTGCTCAAGGCCAACAGCCCATCGTGCGGCAACCTGCTGACCTACGACGGTACCTTCAGCGGTGTGAAGGTCAGTGGCGAGGGGGTGACGGCGGCGTTGCTCAAGCGCCATGGCGTTCAAGTCTTCAGCGAGCTCGAGCTGGCCGAAGCGGCGGCCGCACTATTGATCTAAAGCGGATCACTAAATCCTGTAGGAGCCGGCTTGCTGGCTCCTACAAATGATCGCGCCAGTCTCAGGGTTTGGGCGTCGCCACAAACCACTTCTTCTCCAGCGCCGCCATTCGGCCGTCGTCCTTGATGCGTTGCAACGCATTTTCCAGGCTGGCATGGAACGCCGGGTTACCTTTCTGAAACGGAATCACCAGGCTTACAGCCGGGTTGGCTTTGGGCTTCTCTTCCGTCAGCGACTGCACCAGGAGCATTGAGCGCGGTTCTTCCTTCTGCGCGAGCATCTGCGTGTTGGTTTGAATGTATGGCTCGCTGAAGTCGAAACGATCCTTGAGTTCCGGGGTCATTGCTATGTGATTGATGGCGACGTCGTACTTGCCGCTTTCGACGCCGGTCAACAGATCGCTGCCGTCGGTGATGACAAAGTCGGCGCGCACATCCAGTTCATTGGCCAGCATTTGACCCAACTCGACTTCGAAGCCGCTGAGTTTTTCGTCCTCCTTGAAATTGAAAGGAGGTGTATTAGCCTCAACAGCAATGCGCAGTTCGCCTCGGTCGTTGATGTCGTCAATCAGTTCGGCATGAGCCAATGGACTCAGAAGGGGTATCAGGCAGATCAGGCCAGGCAGAAAGCGCATGGTCACTCCTTGAATTCATTATCGCGACCCTCTGATTCAGGCTCGCTTTGCTATGGTTGTCGAGTGCCTTCGACAACAAATGGCCATGAAGTTGTCATGGTCACGCGGATTTTACGGAAAAACTGGAGAAGAAAATGAAAAGCTTTATGTCACGTGCAGCGTTGGCTGGTCTGCTGATGGGTGTTTCGGCGCTGGCCGCTGCGGCGACACCGGCTCCCAAAGGGGCTGAGGTGTCCATCGTTTCTCCCGAAGACGGTGCCACGGTGCCTCAGACATTTACCGTCAAATTCGCGGTCGAGAACATCGCGCTGGCGCCAGCGGGCGATGTCACCAAGAACACCGGTCATCACCATCTGCTGATCGATGTCAAAGACTTGCCGGCCGAAGGTCAGCCGATTCCGCAGGGCAATCCGCACATCATGCACTTCGGCAAGGCGCAGACCCAGGCCGATATCAAACTGGCCCCGGGCAAGCACACCTTGCAGCTGGAGCTGGGTGACAGCGGCCACATGCCGTTTGATCCGCCGATCGTCTCCGAGAAAATCACGGTCAACGTGGAATAAAATAGCGAGCCTTGAGGGGCTAACGCTATTCACTGTAGGAGCGAGCCTGCTCGCGATGGTCGTTAACGATAACGCGTGTTTACTGGCGAAACGCCTCTTGAGTCCATCGCGAGCAGGCTCGTTCTCACAGTGAAATGAAAAAGGGAGCCCCGAGGGGCTCCCTTTTTTTCAACTGCGGCTGTTCTTAGAACAGTACACGGCAACGAATGGTGCCGTTGATGTGCTGCAGCTTCTCTTGCGCCAGGTCCGAGTACTCGGCGTCGACGTCGATCACTACGTAGCCAACCTTCTCGTTGGTCTGCAGGAACTGACCGGAGATGTTGATGCCGTTTTCGGCGAAGACCTTGTTGATCTCGCTGAGCACGCCCGGGATGTTTTCGTGGATGTGCAGCAAACGGTGCTTGCCAGGGTGAGCCGGCAGGGCCACTTCCGGGAAGTTCACGGACGATACCGACGTACCGTTGTCGCTGTACTTGACCAGTTTTTCCGCCACTTCCAGACCGATGTTGGCCTGGGCTTCAGCGGTGGAACCGCCGATGTGCGGGGTCAGGATCACGTTGTCCAGGCCGCGCAGCGGGCTTTCGAACTCTTCGTCGTTGGAGCGTGGCTCCACCGGGAACACGTCGATGGCCGCGCCGATCAGGTGCTTGTCCTTGATGGCCGCTGCCAGGTGGTCCAGTTCAACCACGGTGCCGCGAGCAGCGTTGATCAGGATGCCGCCTTTCTTGATGGCGCGGATTTCCTTCTCGCCCATCATCCACTGGGTGGCGGCGGTTTCCGGAACGTGCAGCGAAACGATGTCGGACATCGCCAGCAGATCGTGCAGGTTGCCTACCTGAGTCGCGTTACCCAATGGCAGCTTGGTGATGGTGTCGTAGAAGTACACCTGCATGCCCAGGCCTTCAGCCAGGACCGACAGTTGAGTGCCGATCGAGCCGTAACCGACGATACCCAGCTTCTTGCCGCGGATTTCGAAGGAGTTGGCTGCGCTCTTGATCCAGCCACCACGGTGGCAGGAAGCGTTTTTCTCAGGGATGCCGCGCAGCAGCAGGATCGCTTCGGCCAGTACCAGTTCCGCGACGGAACGCGTGTTGGAGTACGGCGCGTTGAACACGGCGATACCGCGTTCGCGGGCGGCGTTCAGGTCAACCTGGTTGGTGCCGATGCAGAAACAGCCGACAGCGACCAGTTTCTTCGCGTGATCGAAGATCTCTTCGGTCAGTTGAGTGCGCGAGCGAATGCCGATGAAGTGGGCATCCGCGATCTTTTCCTTCAGCTGGGCTTCCGGCAGAGAACCCGTGAGGTACTCGATGCTGGTGTAGCCCGCCGCCTTGAGGACGTCGACAGCCGATTGGTGGACGCCTTCGAGAAGAAGGAACTTGATCTTGCTCTTATCGAGAGAAGTCTTGCTCATCTGCGTAAACCTGTATCCCGGAGAAAAATGGCAGGAAATGGTCAACAGACGCTGACCCCGACGGCAAGAAAGCCGTCGCCGCAGGACAGTCGTTGGGCACTATGCTGCGGGGTCGATATGCTAGCATAGGCGCCCCGCTAAACACTCATTCCTGCGACGTGAAGCGTTCTCAGGATGACCATGAATTGTTCGAGAGTTCTGTCGATGACCAATCCTGCCCTGATTGATGAGCTGAAGACCCTGGTTGAGCCTGGCAAGGTGCTGACCGATGCCGACTCCCTGAATGCTTACGGTAAGGATTGGACCAAGCATTTCGCCCCGGCCCCGACCGCCATCGTGTTCCCCAAGACCACCGAGCAGGTCCAGGCCATTGTCCTGTGGGCCAACAAACACAAGGTGGCGCTGGTGCCGTCAGGCGGCCGAACCGGTCTTTCCGCCGCTGCGGTCGCGGCCAATGGCGAAGTGGTTGTGTCCTTCGACTACATGAACCAGATCCTCGACGTGAACCTCACCGACCGTACTGCCGTTTGTCAGCCCGGCGTGGTCACCAAGCAATTGCAGAACGTCGCCGAAGAAAAAGGCCTGTATTACCCGGTGGACTTCGCCTCGTCGGGCTCCAGCCAGATTGGCGGCAATATCGGCACCAATGCCGGCGGGATCAAGGTCATTCGCTACGGCATGACCCGTAACTGGGTCGCCGGCATGAAAGTGGTCACCGGCAAGGGCGACGTGCTGGAACTGAACCGCGACCTGATCAAGAACGCCACCGGCTACGACATGCGCCAGCTGTTCATCGGCGCGGAAGGCACCCTCGGTTTCGTGGTCGAAGCGACCATGCGCCTGGACCGTGCACCGAAAAACCTCACCGCGATGGTCCTCGGCACCGCCGATTTCGACTCGATCATGCCGGTGCTGCACGCCTTCCAGAGCAAGCTCGACCTGACCGCGTTCGAATTCTTCTCCGACAAAGCGCTGGCCAAGGTCATGGGCCGTGGCGATGTACCGGCGCCGTTCGAAACCGACTGCCCGTTCTATGCGCTGCTGGAATTCGAAGC
Source organism: Pseudomonas sp. Irchel s3b5 (assembly GCF_900187435.1). NCBI lineage: Bacteria > Pseudomonadati > Pseudomonadota > Gammaproteobacteria > Pseudomonadales > Pseudomonadaceae > Pseudomonas > Pseudomonas sp. Irchel s3b5. The sequence goes on along the minus strand of NZ_FYDY01000006.1, from coordinate 121,575 downwards.
AACCACCGAAGAAGTGGCCAACCACGCCCTGGAAACCTTCGAACACTGCGTCGAGCAGGGCTGGGTGCTGGACGGTGTGATGAGCCAGAGCGAAACCCAGCTGCAGAACCTGTGGAAGTTGCGCGAATACATCTCTGAAACCATTTCCCACTGGACGCCGTACAAGAACGACATTTCGGTCACTGTGTCGAAAGTCCCGGCATTCCTGAAGGAAATCGACGCGATCGTCGGCGAACACTACCCGGACTTCGAAATCGTCTGGTTCGGCCACATCGGCGATGGCAACCTGCACTTGAACATCCTCAAGCCAGATAACCTGAGCAAGGACGAGTTCTTCGCCAAGTGCGCCACCGTCAACAAGTGGGTGTTCGAAACCGTCGAGAAGTACAACGGTTCGATTTCCGCCGAACACGGCGTGGGCATGACCAAGCGTGACTATTTGACCTACAGCCGTTCTCCGGTTGAGATCGAGTACATGAAAGCCGTCAAAGCGGTGTTCGACCCGAATGGCATCATGAACCCGGGCAAGATTTTCGCTGTTTGATTTTCGAACTTTAAGAGCACGAAGCAGGAGTCGGTAATGAGCTATCAGCACCAGTATGTCGACGGTACGCGTATTCACTTCCCGTTGGGGAAAGTGGTGTGCATTGGCCGTAACTACGCCGAACACGCCAAGGAACTGGATAACCCGGTGCCGACCGAACCCCTGCTGTTTATCAAGCCGGGCAGTTGCGTGGTGGCGCTGGAGGGTGGTTTCAGCATTCCGACCGAGCGTGGCTCAGTGCATTACGAAGCGGAAATCGCGGTGTTGATCGGCAAGCCGTTGTCGACCAAGCCGAGCCGTGAGGAAGTGCTCGATGCCATCTCCGGTTTCGCACCGGCCCTGGACTTGACCTTGCGCGACAAACAGGCCGAGCTGAAATCCAAAGGCTTGCCTTGGGAAATCGCCAAGTCGTTCGATGGCGCGGCCGTAATTGCTCCGTTCGTGTCCGGCAGCACCTTTGCCGACCTGACCGATATCGGCATCCGCCTGACCATCAACGGTGAAGTGCGCCAGGACGGCAACAGCAGCGCGATGCTCAACCCGATCGTGCCGATGATCCAGCACATGGCCGGCTGCTTCTCGCTGCAGGCCGGTGACGTGATCCTGACCGGCACGCCAGTGGGTGTTGGCCCGCTGAACGTCGGCGACGAGATCGTGCTGGAACTGCCGGGCGCCAGCAGCTTTACCAGCAGCGTCCGTTAACCTGCACCAACCCCTGTAGGAGCTGGCTTGCCAGCGAAGAGGCCGCAACATTCAATATCCATGTTGACTGTTGCGCCGCTTTCGCTGGCAGCCAGCGCCTACAAGGCCGTTGTCATCCTTGCGTCGCAAAGGGCTATCCCGCCATTTCCCGTTTTTTTCACATCCTGTCTGGATAATTCCAGGGCTTGCGGCCGACTGGCCGGGTTCAATTGTGCTATTACCCATAGCCTGAATTTCTGGAACGCACTCCCCGATGGCCACTCAACCGCTCTCCACGCTCAAACCTGCCCGCCGCTCGCGCTTCGCCCTGCGTTGGTACACCTGGCTTTTGCTGGTGACCGCTATCGCTTATGGCCTCGCATTTGCCATGCATTGGGACGACCGTGGCGTGCTTTGGATGCAGGAAAGTTTCGAAAGCCCGGCCGAGCGCCAGGATAGTGTCTGGTTGCCGGACTACCAGGCTGTGATCGACGCCAAGCCGCTGCCTGGCATGGAAAAGGACGAGGCCTCCGATCTGGCCTACGACCCTCAGTCCAAAACCCTGTTTTCGGTCATGGGCAAGAACCCCTTCCTGGTCGAGCTGACCTTGCAGGGCGATGTTCTACGCAAAATGCCACTGGTGGGCTGGAGCAACCCGGAAGGTGTCGCCGAGCTGGGCAACGGCCTGCTGGCCATTGTCGATGAGCGTGACCACCAGATCACCATCGTCAAAGTCGATGCCGACACCCGCGAACTGAACCTCGCCGATTTCCCTAAATACGACCTCGGGCCTTCGAAAGACCAGAACAAGGCTTTTGAAGGTGTCACCTGGGATGCGCGTAACCAGCAGCTGTTGCTGGGTGAAGAGCGTCCACCGGCGTTGTTCACCTGGAAAGGCGATGGCAAGACGCTCACCGGTGACAAGCAAAAGCTTGCCAGCGATGAGCTGGACATCCGCAACCTCTCGGCCTTGGCCATTGACCCGCGCACCGGTCATACCCTCGTGCTGTCCGCTGACTCTCACCTGTTGCTGGAGTTGGACGAGAAGGGCGAACAGGTCAGCTTCATGACCCTGCTGCGCGGTTTCAACGGCCTGAAAAAGACCATCCCTCGCGCCGAAGGTGTGACCATGGACGAGGCCGGCACGCTGTACATGGTGAGTGAACCGAACCTGTTTTACCGCTTCGAAAAGCAGAAATGACGCTTATGTTGTGTAGGAATAATTACGTTCGGTTGTGCGGCTTGGCCCGTGGCCATTAAGCTTCAGTTCAGACAGGCGTGTTATTCCATTCGCCAGTCCTGAACCCGAGCCCTCCCGAATGCGTCGACTTGCCCGTCCCAAGCCCCTGATTCTGATCTTGTCAGTGATCGCTCTGATCGTCTTGATCGTGATCGGGCAGTACATGCGCCTGTTCGAACGCGCCTGGTTCAACCTGTACACCCTTTGGCAGCCCATGAGCACCCAGTCCATCGGCCTGGATCAATATCAGGTGGCAGTAGAAGGGCAAGTGATTGAAGGTTTGAACGACGACGTATCAGCGTTGACCTTCGATCCGGTGCGCAGAAGCCTGTTTACCGTGACCAACAAGAACTCCGAGCTGATCGAGTTATCCCTCGACGGCAAGATCCTGCGCCGTCTTTCACTGATCGGTTTCGGTGATCCGGAAGCCGTGGAGTTCATCAGCGACGACACCTATGTCATCACTGACGAACGCCAGCAGCGGCTGATCAAGATTCGCCTGGAGCCAGGCGCGACGTTCCTCGATGCGGCAGACGCTGAACAGATGACCCTCGGCGTGCACATGAGCGGCAACAAGGGGTTTGAGGGGCTGGCCTATGATTCGGTGGGCAAGCGTCTGTTCGTCGCGAAGGAGCGCGATCCGATGCTGATTTACGAGGTGCACGGGTTTCCGCATTTCAACCCGGAAAAATCCTACGCGGTGCACGTGATCAACAACCCCAAGCGCGATGCCGGGATGTTTGTACGGGATCTGTCGAGTCTGCAATATGACGAGCGCAGCGGGCATTTGCTGGCGCTGTCGGACGAGTCGCGGTTGATTCTGGAGCTGGATGTGGGTGGACGGCCGCTGAGTACCATGTCACTGAGCAAGGGCCGGCAGGGCCTGAAGAAAACCGTGCCGCAGGCTGAAGGGATCGCCATGGATGACGAGGGCACGATGTACCTGGTGAGCGAGCCGAACCTGTTTTACGTCTTCAAAAAACCAACCCAGCCTTGAGGCTGACACGGTTCCTGCAGGAGCTGGCTTGCCAGCGAAGGGTGCAAGACATTCGACATCGATGTCGGCCATTACACCGCTTTCGCTGGCAAGCCAGCGCCTACAGGGGATTGTGTGAGCTTATTCAGCGCGCAGGGTTTTCACGCCTTCGCGGGTGCCCAGCAGCAACAGGTCCGCCGGACGCGCCGCGAACAAGCCGTTGGTGACCACGCCGACGATGGCATTGATCTGCGTTTCCAGCTCCACCGGATTGGTGATCTGCATGTTGAACACATCGAGGATGATGTTGCCGTTGTCGGTCAGTACGCCTTCACGGTAGACCGGGTCGCCGCCCAGCTTCACCAGTTCACGCGCCACATGGCTGCGGGCCATCGGGATCACTTCGACCGGCAGCGGGAATGCGCCGAGCACCGGTACCAGCTTGCTGCCATCGGCGATGCAGATAAAGGTCTTGGCCACGGCCGCGACAATCTTCTCGCGGGTCAGGGCCGCGCCGCCGCCCTTGATCAGGTTCAGGTGTTCGTCGCTTTCATCGGCGCCGTCGACGTAGAACTCCAGATCGCTGACGGTGTTCAGCTCATACACCGGAATCCCGTGGCCCTTGAGGCGTGCGGCGGTGGCTTCGGAACTGGCGACGGCGCCATCGAATGCGCCCTTGTGCTTGGCCAGCGCGTCGATGAAGCAGTTGGCGGTGGAGCCGGTGCCGACCCCGACGATGCTCTTGTCGTCGAGTTTCGGAAGGATGAAGTCGACGGCGGCCTGAGCCACTGCCTGTTTGAGTTGATCCTGGGTCATGCGGGCTCCGAGGTGTCGAAGAAGGAACGAAAGGCCGGCATTATAGGCTTCGGGGCGGGGAAGGTCATTGCCCGATTGGCAGAGAGCAGGAGTTCTGGTGCCGGATGGCTTTTGTGGCGAGGGAGCTTGCTCCCGCTGGAGCGCAAAGCGGTCCCCTGCATTCTTTCAGACATAATGTGCAATATGGATTTACGACTGCTTCGCAGCCGAGCGGGAGCAAGCTCCCTCGCCACAATGGTTTCATGGTGTCCAAAACCACCGGTTTAATGTGGTCGTGCGGCCAAAAGCCGGGTTAGACTCCGTGGTCCTGCCCAACCCGCTCAGTGATGCTTTCCGATGCTTGAACAGTACGTCAAAAAGATCCTCACCTCGCGCGTTTATGACGTTGCCGTAGAAACCCCATTGCAGACTGCCCGCCAGCTCTCCGAGCGGCTGGGCAACAGCATTTGGCTCAAGCGCGAAGACTTGCAGCCGGTGTACTCGTTCAAGATTCGCGGCGCCTACAACAAATTGACCCAGCTGAGCGACGAAGAGCGCGCTCGCGGCGTGGTCACCGCGTCGGCGGGCAACCATGCCCAAGGCCTGGCCCTGGCGGCCAAGGTGTTGGGCGTGAAAGCGACCATCGTCATGCCCAAGACCACCCCCGAGATCAAGGTCGAAGGCGTGCGCTCCCGTGGCGGTAAAGTGGTGCTGCACGGCGATTCGTTCCCGGAAGCCCTGGCTTACTCGCTGAAACTGGTCGACGAAAAAGGCTACGTCTATATCCACCCGTATGACGATCCCCACACCATTGCCGGGCAGGGCACGGTGGCGATGGAGATTCTGCGCCAGCACCCACAGCCATTGGATGCGATTTTCGTCCCGGTGGGCGGTGGCGGCCTGATCGCCGGTATTGCGGCGTACGTGAAGTACCTGCGGCCAGACATCAAGGTCATCGGTGTCGAGCCGGATGATTCAAATTGTCTGCAAGCGGCCATGGCGGCAGGTGAGCGCGTGGTGTTGCCGACCGTGGGCCTCTTCGCCGATGGCGTGGCGGTGGCTCAGATCGGTCAGCACACCTTCGATATCTGCAAAGATTATGTCGATGAAGTGATCACCGTCAGCACCGATGAAATCTGTGCCGCTATCAAGGATATCTACGACGATACCCGCTCGATCACCGAACCTGCCGGCGCCTTGGGTGTGGCCGGGATCAAGAAGTATGTCGAACAGCGCGGGGTCACCGGGCAGACCTTCGTGGCGATCGATTCCGGCGCCAACGTCAACTTCGACCGCCTGCGCCATGTCGCCGAGCGTGCGGAGTTGGGCGAAGGCCGTGAAGCGATCATCGCCGTGACCATCCCCGAGAAACCGGGCAGCTTCAAGGCGTTCTGCGAGGCCATCGGCAAGCGCCAGATCACCGAATTCAATTACCGCTACAACACCGGCAGCGAAGCGCACATCTTTGTCGGCGTGCAGACGCACCCGGACAACGACCCGCGCAGCACGTTGATCGCCAGCCTGAGCGAGCAGGGTTTCCCGGTGCTGGACCTGACCGACAACGAGCTGGCCAAGTTGCACATCCGGCACATGGTCGGCGGCCGTGCGGCGCACGTGGTCGATGAAGTGATTCTGCGTTTCGAGTTCCCGGAGCGTCCGGGCGCGCTGTTCAACTTCCTCAACAAATTGGGCGGGCGATGGAACATCTCGATGTTCCATTACCGCAACCATGGCGCGGCGGATGGTCGTGTCGTTGCGGGCCTGCAAGTGCCCCACGACGAGCGCCACCTGGTGCCGGCGGCGCTGGAAGAGATTGGTTACCCGTACTGGGATGAAAGCGATAACCCGGCCTACCAGTTGTTTCTGGGCTAACGGCTACGACGATGGCAATGCATAAGGAAATCGAACCATGGAAACGTTAACGGCCCTGAAAATGGCGCACATGGTGGCGACGGTGGTGTTGCTGTTGTCTGCGCTGGGTCTGGGGATCTGGGTCTGGCGTGCGCGGCATAATGGCGATGCGACGGCCGGCAGCCGCACCTTGCAGCGGCCACGGGTGTTTATCTGGCTGTTGATGGGGCTGGCGTTGTTGAGCATGCCGTTTACCGGCTGGTGGATGGTGCACCTGGTGGGCTGGCCGCTGGGGCAGACCTGGTTGCTGGCCTCGAGTGTGCTGTACACCGTGGCGGCGCTGGCGTGGTTCTGGTTGCTGGTGCGGCTGAACAAACTGCGCAAGGCGCCGGGTGGCGTGGGTAAATTTACCTTTGGCTTGGCGTTGTTCAGTTTTGTCTGCTTTATCGCCATTGCCGGATTGATGGGCGCCAAGCCGGTTTAATGTTTGAGACCGAGTTGAAGCTATCGCTGGCAAGCCAGCTCCTACAGGGCGAGTGCTGCCCTTGTAGGAGTCGGCTTGCCGGCGATGGCGTCTTCAGTCGCGCAGAGTGATTACCGGCCAACCACGTTTCTCGGCCTCTGCCCGCAGATTCGGATCCGGATCCACTGCCACTGGATTCGTCACCTGCTCCAACAACGGCAAATCATTCATCGAGTCGCTATAGAAGTAGCTGTCTTCGAGTGAATGTCCGGTCTCTTCCAGCCAACGATTCAGGCGGGTCACCTTGCCTTCGCGGAAGCACGGCACATCGGTGCTGCGCCCGGTGTAGCGGCCATCGAGCATTTCGCACTCGGTTGCGATCAGGGTTTCGACGCCCAGGCGCACGGCAATCGGCCCGGTAACAAAACGGTTGGTCGCGGTGATGATCACCAGTACGTCGCCGGCGTCTCGGTGCTTTTTCAGCAGTTCGAGGGCCTTGGGCAACATGATCGGTTCGATGCAGTCACGCATGTAGTCGCTGTGCCACTGATCCAGCGTGGCCATCTCGGTACGACCCAGAACCTCCAGGCAGAAATTCAGGTACGCGGCGTTATCCAGCTTTCCGGCCAGGTAGTCCTGATAGAACTCGTCGTTGCGAGTTTTGTAGGCGAGGGCATCAAGGAAGCCGCGCTCACACAGGTAATCGCCCCAAGCGTGATCACTGTCACCGCCCAGGAGGGTGTTGTCCAAATCGAATAAAGCCAGGCGCATTGCAGTTACCCGCTGATATGTCTGTAAAAAGGCGACAAGAATACGGTCTTTTCACAAGAGTGCACATAAGGTAGGAACCTTCGTTGCCGCCTTCACAACCTTTGTGGAACAATGCGACGACATGCGTTTGCGAGGTTGTTGCCGTGATCGACCCCGATGGTTTTCGCCCCAATGTCGGGATCATTCTGACGAATGACGCCGGCCAGGTGCTATGGGCTCGCCGTATCAATCAAGATGCCTGGCAGTTTCCGCAGGGGGGAATCAACCCTGAAGAGACGCCGGAGGACGCCTTGTACCGCGAGTTGAACGAAGAAGTGGGCCTTGAGCGCGAAGATGTTGAAATTCTCGCCTGCACCCGGGGCTGGTTGCGCTATCGTTTGCCGCAACGTCTGGTACGTACCCACAGCCAACCGCTGTGCATCGGCCAGAAACAGAAATGGTTTCTCCTGCGCCTGGTCTCGAACGAGCAGCGGGTGCGGATGGATTTGACCGGTAAACCGGAGTTCGATGGCTGGCGCTGGGTCAGTTATTGGTATCCGTTGGGCCAGGTGGTGACATTCAAGCGCGAGGTGTATCGACGCGCTCTCAAAGAGCTTGCCCCGCGCCTTTTAGCGCGCGACTGACGACGGAGTTCGACCCCGAGCCATGCTCAATACGCTGCGCAAGATCGTCCAGGAAGTTAACTCCGCCAAGGATCTCAAGGCGGCGTTGGGGATTATTGTGTTGCGCGTCAAAGAGGCCATGGGCAGCCAGGTCTGCTCGGTCTACCTGCTTGATCCCGAGACCAACCGGTTCGTGCTGATGGCCACCGAGGGCTTGAACAAGCGCTCGATCGGCAAGGTCAGCATGGCCCCCAATGAAGGTCTGGTTGGCCTGGTCGGCACGCGTGAAGAACCCCTGAACCTCGAAAACGCGGCGGATCACCCGCGCTACCGCTACTTCGCCGAAACCGGGGAAGAACGCTACGCTTCGTTCCTCGGAGCACCGATCATTCACCACCGCCGCGTCGTCGGCGTGTTGGTCATCCAGCAAAAAGAACGCCGCCAGTTCGATGAAGGTGAAGAAGCCTTCCTCGTGACCATGAGCGCGCAGCTCGCCGGGGTTATCGCCCACGCTGAAGCCACCGGCTCGATCCGTGGCCTGGGCCGTCAGGGCAAGGGCATCCAGGAAGCCAAGTTCGTCGGCGTTCCGGGTTCGCCGGGTGCGGCGGTCGGTACGGCGGTGGTCATGCTGCCACCGGCCGATCTGGACGTGGTGCCCGACAAGACCATCACCGACATCGACGCCGAGCTCGGGCTGTTCAAGACCGCCATCGAAGGCGTTCGCGCCGACATGCGCACGTTGTCGGCCAAGCTCGCCACGCAGTTGCGCCCGGAAGAGCGAGCGTTGTTCGACGTCTACCTGATGATGCTCGACGATGCCGCACTGGGCAGCGAAGTCACCACCGTGATCAAGACCGGCCAATGGGCCCAGGGCGCCTTGCGCCAGGTGGTCACCGATCACGTCAACCGTTTCGAATTGATGGACGACGCCTACCTGCGTGAGCGTGCGTCGGACGTGAAGGACCTCGGTCGCCGTCTGCTCGCCTATCTGCAGGAAGAGCGCCAGCAAACCCTGGTCTACCCCGACAACACCATTCTGGTCAGCGAGGAACTGACGCCGGCGATGCTCGGCGAGGTGCCCGAAGACAAACTGGTGGGTCTGGTGTCGGTACTCGGCTCGGGCAACTCCCACGTCGCGATCCTGGCCCGGGCCATGGGCATTCCGACGGTGATGGGCCTGGTCGACCTGCCGTATTCCAAGGTCGACGGCATCGGCATGATCGTCGACGGTCACCGCGGCGAGGTCTACACCAACCCCAGCGACGTGTTGCGCAAGCAGTTTGCCGAGGTGGTGGAAGAAGAGAAACAACTGGCCCTGGGCCTCGATGCACTGCGCGATCTGCCGTGTGTCACGGTCGATGGCCACCGCATGCCGTTGTGGGTCAACACCGGCCTGCTGGCGGATGTGGCGCGGGCGCAGAAGCGTGGTGCCGAAGGCGTTGGCCTGTACCGCACCGAAGTGCCGTTCATGATCAACCAGCGCTTCCCGAGCGAAAAGGAACAGCTGGCGATCTACCGCGAGCAGCTCGCCGCGTTTCACCCGCAACCGGTGACCATGCGCAGCCTGGACATCGGCGGTGACAAGGCGCTGTCGTACTTCCCGATCAAGGAAGACAACCCGTTCCTCGGCTGGCGCGGTATTCGCGTCACCCTCGACCACCCGGAAATTTTCCTGGTGCAGACCCGCGCCATGCTCAAGGCCAGCGAAGGCTTGAACAACCTGCGCATTCTGCTGCCGATGATCTCTGGCACTCATGAACTCGAAGAGGCCCTGCACCTGATTCACCGGGCCTGGGGTGAAGTGCGTGACGAAGGCACCGATGTGCCGATGCCGCCGATTGGCGTGATGATCGAGATTCCGGCAGCGGTGTACCAGACCAAGGAACTGGCACGGCAGGTGGACTTCCTCTCGGTCGGCTCCAACGACCTGACCCAATACTTGCTGGCCGTAGACCGCAACAACCCGCGGGTGGCCGATCTTTACGACTACCTGCACCCGGCAGTGCTTCAGGCGTTGCAGAATGTGGTGCGTGATGCCCACGCCGAAGGCAAGCCTGTGAGCATTTGCGGCGAGATGGCCGGTGATCCAGCGGCGGCGGTGCTGTTGATGGCAATGGGCTTCGACAGTCTGTCGATGAACGCCACTAACCTGCCGAAGGTGAAGTGGATGCTGCGTCAGATCAACCTGAGCAAGGCCAAGGAATTACTCGCCGAGCTGATGACCATCGACAACCCGCAAGTTATCCACAGCTCGCTGCAACTGGCGCTGAAGAACCTCGGGTTGGCGCGCATGATCAATCCGACTGCGGTCAAGGCCCTCTGAAACGCTGATGGCCCATCGCCGGCAAGCCGGCTCCTACAGAATTGATGAGTTGGCTTATTTTGCGAACGCCACGAAACCTGTAGGAGCCGGCTTGCTGGCGATAGCGTCCGCAGTTCCACTGAAAATCTAAACGCTGATTTCCACTTCCCCCAAATGCCCGCCATACGGCCCGAAACTCCGCTCGACCATATGCCGCGCCCCATCCGCCTGCACAATCAACGCCGTACTCGCCCGCGTTCCGTAACTCTGGCTGGCGATAAACACGCTCGACAACAACGTCTCGGTCGCCAGGCCGACGCCAGTGTCCGGAAGATCGGCAAACGGTGCCGTTTGTGCGTCGCTCAATAACGCCAACAACGCCTGGGGCTGTGGATCTTGCAGCACCTCGCTCAGGGCTGCCTTGGCCTTGAGCAGTTTCGGCCATGGCGTATCCAGCCCGGCGTTCGACAATCCATAGATCCCCGGCTGCAGCATCACAGCCTCTGAATCCCGCGCATTGAAATGCCAAAGCTCATGACTGTTGCCGATCAGCAAGTTAAAGCCGGCGTATTCGAGCGAACGTCGGACAACGTCGCCTAAATAGTCGTCGATGGATTGGTCGCCACTGAGAAATCCTGCCACCAGCTCGCCTCGAGACTTTCGTGAGGGTGGTTGGTGGGGATCGCGAATATTGGTCAGCGCGGCAAAGCGACCGTTGGCGCCGACACCCAACCAGGTGCCGCCCGCTTCAAGGTCGCGTCCGGCGTGCACATGCGGCGCTTCGGGCCAAGGTGCCAGCGGCAGGCTGGGGCGCGCATAGAACTCATCGCGGTTGGCCGCGACTACCAGCGGCTGGGCATGACCCGGTCGCCAGGCAAAAACAATCAGGCACATAGGGGGTCCTAGTGTGTTTTTTGCCCACTCTACGCAGACATCGCTCATCGATCCATCGCCTTGCACAGTGGAGCTTGAGGCCATGCATCCGTTACCATGCCGCTCGGTTTCGGGATCAGCGGGGACGCAAAATGGAATTTCTGCTCTATCTGGCGCTGGGTGCCTGTGCAGGCTTGCTGGCCGGGCTGTTCGGAGTGGGCGGCGGGATCATCATCGTCCCGGTGCTGGTGTTCAGTTTTACCTTGCAGGGGTTTGATCAGTCGATCCTGACCCATTTGGCGGTCGGTACCTCCCTGGCGACGATCATCTTCACCTCGATCAACGCCGTGCGTGAGCATCACCGTCGAGGCGCGGTGCGTTGGCCGATCTTTGTCTGGATGACGGTCGGCATTCTGGTCGGTGCCGGTTTCGGCGCCCTGACCGCCGAAGCGATCTCTGGGCCGAACCTGCAAAAAATCATCGGTGTGTTTGCCCTGGTGATTGCCGCGCAGCTGGCGCTGGACGCCAAACCCAAGGCCAGCCGAACGGTGCCGGGTAAACTCGGTCTGACCGTGGCCGGCAGTGTGATTGGCTGGGCCTCGGCGATTTTCGGGATTGGCGGCGGTTCGCTGACCGTGCCGTTCCTGACCTGGCGCAGCGTGCCGATGCAGCAAGCGGTGGCCACGTCTTCGGCCTGTGGTCTGCCGATCGCTTTGGCCAGTGCATTAAGTTTCATGATTCTGGGCTGGCACGATCCATTGCTGCCGGCCCATAGTCTCGGTTTCATTTATTTACCGGCGCTGCTGGGGATTGCTCTGACCAGCATGGTCTTCGCCCGCTTCGGTGCGCGGCTGGCGCACCATCTGTCGCCAAAGTTGCTGAAAAAGCTGTTTGCCGCTTTGCTGTTTTGCGTCGGGCTGAGCTTCCTGCTCTGACGGACGGCGCAATCCTGGCTTAATCCTGGCGTGACAGCGTCGCCTGGGACATTTTGAGATTTGAACTCTAACGAGGAGTCGCAATGCTGCCTTACCCGCAGATCGACCCGGTGGCCCTGGCCATCGGTCCGCTGAAAATCCACTGGTACGGTCTGATGTATCTGGTCGGTATCGGTGGCGCCTGGCTGCTGGCGTCGCGCCGGTTGAACCGCTTCGACCCGACCTGGACCAAGGAGAAACTCTCCGACATGGTGTTCTGGATGTCGATGGGCGTGATCCTCGGCGGACGTCTGGGTTATGTGCTGTTCTACGACCTGAGTGCCTACCTCGCCAACCCGCTGCTGATTTTCGAAGTGTGGAAGGGCGGCATGTCGTTCCACGGCGGTTTCATCGGTGTGATGCTGGCGGCGTTGTGGTTCGGTAAAAAGAACAACAAGTCGTTCTTCCAACTGATGGATTTTGTTGCGCCGATGGTGCCGATTGGCCTGGGTGCCGGGCGCATCGGCAACTTCATCAACGCCGAGTTGTGGGGCAAGGCAACCGATGTGCCGTGGGCGATGGTCTTTCCGACCGATCCGGCGCAATTGGCGCGTCACCCGTCGCAGCTGTATCAATTCGCCCTCGAAGGCGTGGCGCTGTTCCTGATTCTGTGGCTGTTCTCGCGCAAGCCGCGACCCACCATGGCGGTATCGGGGATGTTCGCGCTGTTCTATGGCATCTTCCGTTTCATCGTCGAATTCGTCCGCGTGCCGGATGCGCAACTGGGCTATCTGGCCTGGAACTGGCTGACCATGGGCCAGGTGCTGTGCGTGCCGATGATCCTCGGCGGGCTGTTCCTGATCTGGCTGGCGTATCACCGCGCTCCGGCGACTCCAGCGGCAGCGGTATAAAATTCGAACCCCGCAGCGATGGTTGCGGGTTCAAGGACACAGGTAATTCATGAAGCAATATCTCGAACTGGTCGCCCACGTCATCAAGAACGGCACCAAACAGGCCAACCGCACGGGCGTGAACACCATCAGCTTTCCTGGCGCGATGCTGCGTTATGACTTGCAGGAAGGTTTCCCGGCGATCACCACGCGCAAGATGGCCTTCAAGTCGGCCGTCGGCGAAATGTGCGGATTCCTGCGTGGGGTGAACAACGCCGCCGAATTCCGTGCGTTGGGCTGCAAGGTCTGGGACCAGAACGCCAACGAAAACGCCCAGTGGCTGGCCAACCCGTTCCGTCAGGGCGAAGACGACCTCGGCGAGATCTACGGCGTGCAATGGCGCAAGTGGCCGGCGTACAAGCAGATCCCGGTCAGCAACCCGGCTGCCATCGAGCAGACCCTGAGCCAGGGCTATCGCCAGATTGCCGAAGGTGAAGAAAACGGCCAGGCCTACGTGGTGCTGTACAAAGCCATTGACCAGGTTCGCCAGTGCATCGACACCATCATCAAGGACCCGGGCAGCCGCCGCATCCTGTTCCACGGCTGGAACTGCGCGCAACTCGATGAAATGGCCCTGCCGCCGTGCCATCTGCTGTACCAGTTCCACCCGAACGTCGAGACCAAAGAGATTTCTCTGACCCTCTACATCCGTTCCAACGACCTGGGCCTGGGCACGCCGTTCAACCTCACCGAAGGCGCTGCGCTGCTGAGCCTGATCGGTCGCCTGACCGGTTACACGCCGCGCTGGTTCACCTATTTCATCGGTGATGCCCACGTCTACGAAAACCACCTGGACATGCTCAACGAACAGCTCAAGCGTGAGCCGTTCCCGATGCCGAAACTGGTGATTTCCGACCGCGTGCCGGAGTTTGCCAAGACGGGTGTTTATCAGCCGGAATGGCTGGAGCGGGTGGAGCCGAGCGATTTCTCGCTGGAAGGTTACGAACACCACGCGCCGATGACGGCGCCGATGGCGGTCTGAAGCCGTACCGCCATCCAAATGTAGGCGCTGCCGGAGGCTGCGATCTTTTGATCTTGCTTTTCAAAATCAAAAGATCGCAGCCTCCGGCAGCTCCTACAGGGGGGTGCGGTGTTCTTAGTGGCCGTGACTGCGGCCTACATGGGAATGCTCCACCTCTGTCGCCACAACCCCGCCACTGACTTCCAAGCGCTGCAAAATCCCGCATTGATCGGCATCCGGCCCTTCGCCGCAACGACGGCGCAGGTCGAGCAGTTGCGTCTGCAAGGCCAGCAAACCGTCGATTCGCGCCTTCACATGGTGAATGTGTTCATCGATCAGCGCATTCACGCTTTCGCACTGGTCCTGCGGGCTGTCGCGGAACGCCAGCAGGCTGCGGATCTCTTCGAGCGTCATGTCGAGGGTGCGGCAGTTGCGGATAAAGGTCAGGCGTTCGGCGTGGGCCTGGGTATAAACGCGGTAATTTCCATCGCTGCGGGCAGGCTCTGGCAACAGGCTTTCGCGCTCGTAATAACGGATCGTCTCTACGGCGCAGTCCGTGAGCTTCGCCAGTTCTCCAATCTTCATGACGGCAATCTCCAAATCGGGGCTTGACCCTATAGTGGCTACAGGGTCTTAACTAGGCAACAGGCACTCTTATGGACGAACCCAATGAGCGATTCCCTGCATTCCCACAAACCCGGGGCTGAGCACGAACACAGCCACACCCTCAAACCTGTGCAAAAGCACGGTCATACCGGACATGGCGACGCCTGCTGTTCCTCCAGTGCGGCGGCACCTGTGTCAGTCACGCTGAGCGAAGCGCCGACTGCCGGATCCCGTCTGAGCAATTTCCGCATCGAAGCAATGGACTGCCCGACCGAACAGACGCTGATTCAGAACAAGCTAAGCAAACTGACTGGTGTGCACCAGCTGGAGTTCAATCTGATTAATCGCGTGCTGGGCGTGACCCACGACTTGCCCGGCACCGAGCCGATTGTCGAGGCGATCAAGTCCCTCGGCATGCACGCCGAACCCCTCGAACAAGGCGTTGAAACGCCCGCACCGGCACCGGTTAAAAAGCCTTGGTGGCCATTGGCGCTGTCCGGTGTCGGGGCACTGCTGGCGGAAGTTCTGCACTTTACGGGTGCCGTGCCGAACTGGGTGGTGGCGATTGTAGCGCTGGTATCGATTTTGAGTGGTGGCCTCGGCACCTATAAAAAGGGCTGGATCGCGCTCAAGAACCGCAATTTGAACATTAATGCACTGATGAGCATCGCCGTCACGGGTGCCATTTTCATCGGCCAATGGCCGGAAGCGGCGATGGTGATGTTCCTGTTCACCGTCGCCGAGTTGATCGAAGCCAAGTCGCTGGACCGTGCACGCAACGCCATCAGTGGCTTGATGCAGATGACGCCCGAACAGGCGACCGTGTTGCAGGCCGATGGCAGCTGGGTCGAGCAGGACGTCAAAACCATCGCGCTCGGCGCCCGGGTGCGGGTACGCCCCGGCGAGCGCATTGGTCTGGACGGGGAAGTGCTGTCCGGCAATTCGACCATTGATCAGGCGCCGATAACCGGTGAAAGCCTGCCGGTGGAAAAAACCGTCGGTGACAAAGTGTTTGCCGGCACCATCAATCAGGCGGGTTCGCTTGAATTCGCGGTGACTGCCGCCGCCGACAATTCGACGCTGGCACGCATCATCCACGCCGTGGAACAGGCCCAGGGCGCGCGGGCGCCGACACAACGTTTCGTCGACAGCTTCTCGAAAATCTACACACCGGTAGTGTTTGTCCTGGCCTTGGCGGTGGCGATCATTCCTCCGTTGTTCATGGGCGCGCTGTGGTTCGACTGGATCTACCGGGCGCTGGTGTTGCTGGTGGTGGCCTGCCCATGTGCACTGGTGATTTCCACGCCAGTGACCATCGTCAGCGGCCTGGCAGCAGCGGCACGCAAAGGTATTCTGGTGAAGGGCGGCGTCTATCTGGAGGGCGGTTACAAGCTCGATTACCTGGCCCTGGACAAGACCGGCACGATCACCCACGGCAAACCGGTGCAGACCGATTACCTGTCACTGGCCCCAAACGCTGACCAAATGGCCCCGGCCATTGCGGCGGCGCTGGCCGGGCGTTCGGATCACCCGGTATCGCTGGCCATCGCCAATGCGGCTGTGGATAAACAGTTTGCGGCGCTGGTTGTGGATAACTTCGAAGCGCTGGGTGGCCGTGGTGTGCGCGGCGAGATCAATGGTCAGCTCTATCACTTGGGTAACCATCGACTGGTCGAGGAACTGGGCCTGTGTTCGCCTGCCCTGGAAGAAACGCTGTTCGCCCTGGAAAAGCAGGGCAAGTCGGTGGTCTTGCTGCTCGATCAGTCTGGTCCGTTGGCGCTGTTTGCCGTGGCCGACACGGTCAAGGAGTCCAGCCGCGAAGCGATCCAGCAGTTACATGATCTGGGCATCAAGACCCTGATGCTCACTGGCGATAACGTCCACACCGCCCAGGCGATTGCCGCGCAAGTGGGCATCGATGAAGCCCGGGGTGATTTGCTGCCGAGCGACAAGTTGCAGGCCATCGAATCCCTTTATGCACAGGGTCACCACGTCGGAATGGTCGGGGACGGCATTAACGACGCCCCGGCACTGGCGCGATCCGAGATCGGTTTTGCGATGGCGGCAGCGGGCACCGATACCGCGATTGAAACCGCCGATGTCGCCCTGATGGACGACGATTTGCGCAAGATTCCATCGTTCATCCGCTTGTCCCGGCAAACATCAAGCATCCTGAAACAGAACATTGCGCTGGCATTGGTCATCAAAGCGATCTTTCTTGGGGTAACCTTCGCCGGGCTCGCTACCATGTGGATGGCGGTGTTTGCCGATATGGGCGTGAGCCTGTTGGTGGTGTTCAACGGTTTGCGCCTGTTGCGTAAATAACGGATGAGGGACGGTTGTGCTGAGTGCCGAGCTGAAGGCGTTTTACATGGTTGCCCGCCTGGGCAGCATTACCCAGGCTGCAAAAAAGCTCGGCCTGAGCCAACCGACCGTGACGACGCAGATTCGCAACCTGGAAAGTCAGTATTCGGTCGAACTGTTTTATCGCGGCGGCCGTCGTCTCAGTGTCAGCGAGGAAGGCGCGCGGCTGCTGCCGATGGTCAAGGTGTTGATACAGCAGGAGGCCGACATCGAGTTTTTCCTGCGCAACTGCGGCCAGGTGCAAGGCACGTTGCGCATCGCCGCCACGGCGCCGTATTACATCCTCGACCTGGTGAAAACCTTTCGCGAGCGCTTGCCGCAGGTGGAGGTGTCGGTGGAAATCGGCAACTCCCAACAAGTGCTCGAAGCGCTGGAGGATTACCGGGTGGATGTCGCCGCCTCTTCGCAGTTGCTGGAGGATGCGCGGTTGATTCGCCGGGTACTCGGCAGCGATCCGCTGGTATTGGCCGTGCATCGCAATCACCCGCTGGCGGTTCACGAACACGTTCCGCTCAGTGCGCTGGCGGGGCATACCTTGTTGATGCGTGAAACGGGCTCGACTACCCGTCGTTTGACCGAAGAGTTGCTGGCCAGCGCGGGAGTGACGTTCGGCCCGTTGCTGGAGATTGGCAGCCGCGAATCGATTCGCGAAGCGGTGCTGCGCAACATTGGCATCAGCATCATTGCCCGGCAGGAAGTGCCCCATGATCCGCACTTGCGGGTGCTGACCATCGAGCATGCGCCGCAAATCCCCGAATACCTGTACTGCCTCAAGGAGCGCAAAAACGCGCGGCTGCCGGCGGCGTTTCTGGGGTTGGCACAGGAAATGGCCCCGGCCTGAGATCTTCGGCCGCTGTTCAGGTCTCTTCGCTGGCAAGCCAGCTCCTACAGGGGAATGCGAAACCTTGTAGGAGCTGGCTTGCCAGCGAAGGCGTCAGTCATGACAGCACAGCAACTGAACCAAAATCCTCGAATACCACTATCGGCAGTTTTTGCCTTACTGCCATATGACGGACTCATTACAACTCTAGGATGGCCCCCATCTGCTAGATGAGGTCCGTCCATGAACAGCTCGATCGCAACAGCCCTGACCAACCCCGGCGCACCGATGAAAGTGCGCGGCGTACAGAAGCGCTTTGGCGCTTTCACGGCACTGGATAACGTTTCCCTTGATGTCGCGGCTGGCGAATTGGTATGTCTGCTGGGCCCGTCGGGTTGCGGCAAGACCACCTTGCTGCGCTGCATTGCCGGTCTGGAAAAACAGGACAGCGGCGAGTTGTACCTCGGTGACCGCGATGTTTCCCACCTCGCGCCCCAGGCCCGGGACTACGGCATTCTGTTTCAGTCCTACGCGCTGTTCCCCAATCTGACGGTCGAAGCGAACATCGCTTACGGCCTCGCCGGCAGCAGCCGCGACGAAGTGCGTCGTCGTGTCGGTCAGATGCTGGAACTGGTCGGCCTCAGCGGCAGTGAGAAAAAGTACCCTGGCCAATTGTCCGGCGGTCAGCAGCAACGGGTTGCGCTGGCTCGCGCCCTGGCGCCGTCACCGTCGCTGTTGCTGTTGGACGAACCGATGTCGGCCCTCGATGCCCGCGTGCGCGAGCATCTGTGCACCGAGCTGCGCCAGCTACAGCGCAACCTCGGCGTCACTACCCTGATGGTCACTCACAACCAGGACGAAGCCATGCTGATGGCCGACCGCATCGCCGTGATGAACAACGGCAAGGTCGAGCAGTACGCCACACCTCAGGAAATCTACAACCGCCCGGCCACGCCGTTCGTGGCGGAGTTCGTCGGCCAGGGTAATTGGCTGCCTTTCCAGCGCAGCAGCGACAGCCACGCCCAGGTCGGCGGGATGAACATGCGCCTGGCCGATGGTAGCGCCAAGACCGCGTCGGGTCGGTTGTTCTGCCGTCCGGAAACGATCAACGTCAACCCGTTGGTTCACGAAGAAAACCTGTTCCCGGCCAAAGTTCGCGAGATCACCTTCCTCGGCAACCGCTGCCGCATGAGCTTTGAACTCGATCATTTGCCGGGCCACGCCTTGCTGGCTGAACTGGCGCCGGAAGCCATGCCGCGCCTGGGCGCCCAGCAGATCATGGTCGCCTTGCCTCCGCGCAGCCTGCAGGTGTTTGCCTGATGAGCGCGAACATTGCGCTGCCGATACCGCACAAGCAGGTTCGGCAGATCTCCCGAGCCGAGATCGGCGACCGCGTATTCGTGGTCGGCGGCAAAGTCCTTCTGCTCGTGTTGCTTGGCGTCGCCGTGTTGATGCCGTTGCTGGCGATCTTCTGGAGGGGTTTCAGTGCCGACGCCGGGCAGGGCGGTGGTTGGGTTGCAGCCAAAGAACTGGTCACCAGTGAAAACTTCCACTGGCTGCTCGGTAACAGCCTGAAGGTTTCCCTCAGCGTCGCGGCCATCGTCGTACCGTTGGCCTACCTGTTTGCCTACGCCCTGCAACGCACGTTGATTCCGGCCAAGGGCATCTGGCGTGGCATCTCGCTGCTGCCTTTGATGGCGCCGTCGATGCTGCCGGGGATTGCCCTGGTTTATCTGTTCGGCAACCAGGGCATGTTGCGTGGCCTGCTTTCAGACAACATTTACGGCTTCTGGGGCATTGTGCTCGGCGAAGTCATCTACACCTTCCCACACGCGTTGATGATTCTGCTGTCGGCCCTGTCCCTGGCCGATGCGCGACTATTCGACGCCGCGTCCAGCATGGGTGCGAGTCCTGCAAAAGCCTTCCGCAGCATCACCTGGCCGGCGACACGCCAGGCCGTATTCGCTGCGTTCTGTCTGGTGTTCACCCTGACCATCACCGATTTCGGCGTGCCCGTGGTCGTCGGCGGCGACTATCAAGTGCTGGCGCTGGAAGCTTACAAAGCAGTGGTCGGCCAGCAGCAGTTCGGTCGCGGCGCATTGATCGGCATGGTCTTGTTGCTGCCGGCGCTGTTCAGCTTCGGCGTCGATGCGTGGTTGCGTCGGCGTCACGGCGACGCCATGAGCGGCCGGGCGCAGGTCTTCAAACCCGCGCCATCGAAACTGCGCGACGGCTGCTATCTGGCAATTGTCCTGCTGATCTGCGCGGCGTTGCTGCTGGTGTTCGGCATGGCGGTGTTCTCGTCGCTGGTGAAGTTCTGGCCGTACAACCTGTCGCTGTCGCTCAGTCATTACCAGTTCAACGAAACCGCCGGCGGTGGCTGGCTGGCCTACGGCAACAGTTTGAAGATGGCCTTGGGCACTGCGTTGATTGGCAGCGTGCTGATCTTTACCGGCGCGTACCTGATGGAGAAAACCAAGGGTCAGCAGGGTTTGAATCTGGCCCTGCGCATGCTCAGCTTCGTACCGATGGCGGTGCCGGGTCTGGTGCTGGGCTTGGGTTACGTCTTCTTCTTCAACCTCACCGGCAACCCGTTGCATGTGTTGTACGGGACCATGACCCTGCTGATCGTCTGCACCATTGCTCACTATTTGACCACTGCGCAAATGACCGCGACCACCGCGCTGCGCCAACTCGACGCCGAGTTCGAGGCCGCCGCGCT
Source organism: Pseudomonas sp. Irchel s3b5 (assembly GCF_900187435.1). Lineage (NCBI taxonomy): Bacteria > Pseudomonadati > Pseudomonadota > Gammaproteobacteria > Pseudomonadales > Pseudomonadaceae > Pseudomonas > Pseudomonas sp. Irchel s3b5. Next base: position 101,140 of record NZ_FYDY01000006.1, on the reverse strand, counting down.
GTCGCTCAAGGCGCCGCTGTACCGCCATTACCTGCGCGTCACTGTGCCGATCTGCCTGCCGGCGCTGCTGGATATCGTGCGCTACCTGTTCGTCTCGGCCATGACCACCGTGTCGGCGGCAATCTTCCTCTACAGCCCCGACACCATCCTCGCGGCGGTGGCGGTGCTGAACATGGACGACGCCGGCAACGTCGGCGGCGCGGCAGCGATGTCGACCCTGATCCTGATTACCTCGGCGGGCGTGTCCCTGCTGCTGGCCTGGGCCTCGCGCGGCTTGCTGCGCCGCTCCCAGGCCTGGCGGCAGACCGTGCCCGGTCATTGAATCTGTACAACCCCTCAACTCAAAAAACAGGAAAAGATTATGTTCAAGCCTATGGCCGCCCTGGCCGCTGCTGTCCTCACCGCTTTCAGCCTGAACGCCTTTGCGGCGAAAACCGAGTTGACGGTGTACACCGCCCTCGAAGCCGAACAACTGAAGACCTATAAAGAAGCGTTCGAGAAGGCCAACCCGGACGTCGAAATCAAATGGGTACGTGATTCTACCGGCATCATCACCGCCAAGCTGCTGGCCGAAAAAGCCCGTCCGCAGGCCGATGCTGTGTGGGGCCTGGCCGCTTCCAGCCTGGCGATTCTCGATCAGCAAGGCATGTTGCAAAGCTACGCGCCAAAGGATCTGGGCAAGATCGGCGCGAACTACCGCGACGCCGCCAACCCGCCAGCCTGGGTCGGTATGGACGTCTGGGCCGCGACCATTTGCTTCAATACCGTCGAAGCCGAGAAGCAGGGCCTGACCAAACCCGTGAGCTGGCAGGACCTGACCAAGCCTGAGTACAAGGGCAAGATCGTCATGCCCAACCCGGCCTCGTCCGGCACCGGTTTCCTCGACGTCAGCGCCTGGCTGCAAACCTTTGGCGAGAAGCAGGGCTGGGCCTACATGGACGGTCTGCACCAGAACATCGGCCAGTACGTTCACTCCGGTTCCAAGCCTTGCAAACTGGCGGCGGCGGGTGAATTCCCGATCGGTATTTCTTTCGAATACCCGGCCGTTCAATTGAAACGCCAGGGCGCGCCGCTGGACATCATCCTGCCGAAGGAAGGCCTGGGTTGGGAGATCGAAGCGACTGCGGTGATCAAGGGCACTGCTCACGAAGAAGCCGCCAAGAAACTGGCTGACTTCTCTGCCAGCCCCGAGGCGATGGAACTCTACAAAGAAAACTTCGCCGTGCTCGCGCAGCCTGGCATCGCCAAGCCGCAGACCGAACTGCCGGCCGACTACGAGCAGCGCCTGATCAAGAACGACTTCGCCTGGGCGTCGAAGAACCGCGACGCGATCCTGACCGAATGGCGCAAGCGCTATGACGGCAAGTCCGAGAAAGTGGCGGCCAAGTAAGTACTTCATCGGCTGACAGGGCCTCATCGCTGGCAAGCCAGCTCCTACAGGGTTCGCGTCGCACTTGTAGGAACTGGCAGCGATAGCGGCCTTGAATTCAGGACACCTCTAGATGACACATCACAACGACATGCTGATCGTCGGCGCCGGCATCCTGGGTTTGTCCCATGCGTATGCCGCCGCCAAACGCGGTCTGAAGGTCAGGGTTTTTGAACGCAGCGAAACGCCCCTCGGCGCGACGGTGCGTAACTTCGGCCAGGCACTGGTCACCGGCCAACCGCCGGGCCCGATGCTGGAACTGGCCCGCGCCAGTCGCGGAATCTGGGGCGATTGGGCGCAACTCGCAGGCCTGCAACTCAAGCGCAACGGCTCGTACCTGTTCGCCCGCACCGAGGCCGAAGAGCACCTGTTGGAAGCCTTCTGCGAAGGCCGCGCCGTCGAACACGGTTACCGCGTCGACCTGCTGCGCGGCGCTGCACTGCGCGATTTGTACGGTGGTCAGTTCCGCCATCATCGCGCTGCTTTGCATGGCATGGACGACCAACAGCTGTATTCGCGCGAAGCGATTCCGGCGCTGATCGACTTTCTGCGTCGCGACCTGGGCGTCGAGTTTCACTTCTCCACCCTGGTGCGCGACATCGAGCCGGGCCGTTTACATAGCACGGCTGGCAGCTTCAGTGCCGAGCAAATCATCGTCTGTTCCGGCCACGACTATCAGACCTTGCTGGCCGAGCAGATCGCCGAACTCGACCCGCAAATCTGCCGCCTGCAAATGCTGCGAGCCCGCCCGCAGATCAATCTGAACCTGCAACACGCACTACTCACCGGTTTGAGCTGCGTGCATTACGGCGCCTTCGCGGATTTGCCGGAAGTCGCTGCGGTGCAGGCCGAAATTCTGCGCGCCGCGCCGCACCTGCACGAAAACGGCATCCACCTGCTGATCAGCCCGACACCCCATGGCGAGTTGATCATCGGCGATTCGCACCATTACGGCAGCGATCCGTCACCCTTCAATGCCGAGCAGGTCGACGACTGGATGATCGAGTTGGCCGAGCAGACTCTGGGCTGCAAGGTGCAAGTGGTCGAACGCTGGCAGGGTGTCTATGGTTCACGGGGGCCGGGACCGTTTTCGTTCTTGCGTCCGGCAAAGGGTCTGAGCGTGGCATTGATGCACTCCGGTGTCGGCATGAGTGTCGGGCCGGCGATGGCCGAACGAAACGTCGCAGCTGTATTGGGGGAAATCTGATGGAACGCAATGAACAAATCGTCGCTGAAGTATTCGCTCTGTACGAGCGTTTTGGTGACAGCGATTACATCGGCGAGCCGGTGTCGCAGATCGAGCACATGTCTCAGGCCGCTGAGCTGGCTATGGCCGAAGGCTTTGATGATGAAGTGGTGCTGGCGGCGTTTTTCCATGACATCGGGCACATCTGCGCCGAGAGTGCCGAGAGCATGGGTGGCTTCGGTGTGGTCAGTCATGAGCGCTTGGGCGCGGATTACTTGCGCCGTGCAGGTTTCAGCGAACGAATGGCGCGGTTGGTCGAATACCACGTTCAGGCCAAGCGTTATCTGACGCTGAAAGAGCCGGGGTACTACGAGCGTTTGAGCGAAGCCAGTCGCCGGACGCTGGAGTATCAGGGCGGCGTCATGACGCAAGCCGAGGCTGAGGCGTTCGCGCAGGACCCGCTGTGCGCCGTGAGTTTGCGCATGCGCCAGTGGGATGAGCTGGCCAAGGAAATGCACGTGCCGGTGATTGATCTCGGTCTCTTGAAAGGCAAGGCTGTCGAGTTGTTGTCCCGCAACGCGTGATGACTTGTCTGACGGGTGATAGAGAATGCAGGCATGGAATCCACGGTCGACAATGTTCAGGCTGAGCTTTTAGACAAGGAACGCAAGGATGCGATATCTAAAAGTCATTGCACAGGACCCCAGCGATTCGGGTCAGCCGGACAGCCTGTATTTCCGGTTTTATGAAGGCGAGCAGTTGTTGCGCGAGGCGACAATGCTTGAACGGCAGCAACTCACGACGTTGGGCACCACTTACCTGAAGTGCGCCTGGTTCAACGCCGGTGATCGTGAGGAGCGACACCTGCGGATTTTTTCGCTGAACCCTTCCGCTGACGGCACACCGGAATCGGTGCGGCTGCATTTTCACGAGGGTCCGACGATCATTTACAAAGCCGCGGCCCATGACCTCGATAACGATGGTGCATTCGAGGTGATTCTGAGCAGCGATGTGGATAACGACGGGCACGCCAATCGCACGGATCGGAACCGGGTCAGGGCGTTGGTGCGGGAGTACTTGAAGCTCGGCTGGTAGTGTTCACTTGGATCGCTGTCGTATTCAGATCCAGAGAACAACGACGAACCCTGTAGGAGCAAGCTTGCTCGCGATGGCGCCAGCCGCCTCACCACAATTTCAGAGCTAAAGCTGCTGCGCCAACACCTCAACCTGCTCCTGGCGTTCTGCCTGATTCAACTTCGCCTGTGGGTTCAGCGACGACCACTGTGGATGCGCCCGGGCTTTGTTCAGGGCCTCGGGCAACTTGCCTTCGCGCCAGGTTTTATCCTGTGGCGTGGCGACTTGAATGCTGTCCATCGCCGCATGGCCACGGGCATTCAGCGCTTGCAGCAATTGCCGCTGGCGCAGCGCCAACAGCCGGAGCACGTTGTCATCGACGGTCAGCTCGCGTTGGCCCTTGAGCTTGCCCAGCAAGCGGCTGCCATAACTGCGGGCGGTTTGCAGGGCGCCGCCGGCGATGGCCCCGGCCAGTGCCGCCGCACCGAGGGTGATGCCGCCGACCAGCAAATCGACCCCGGCCCCGGCCGCCGCACCTGCAGCGATCCCGCCACCGACCCTCACGCCCAGTTGCTTGAGAGTTTCCGGGTTGAACAGATCATCACCCCAGCGACCGTCGAGCAGTGGCAAGTCACTGGCAGCGGCGTCCTGCGGGCGGAAGGCATAAAGCTTGAGCAGCGCCTCAACGCAACGTTGTTCGCGTTGGCGCACGGCTTTGCGCAACTCGCTGATCGCCTGCTGTTCCTGTTCGACATCGGCGACCACGCTGCGGCGGCAGGCAGCGCAGTCGATCAACAATTCGGCAATCAACCGCGCCGCACTTTGTTGGCGGGCCAGACGTTGAGCTTGTTGGTCGGCGATCAGGCGTTCCAGTTGTGGTCGTGCGCTTTCCAGCAGCAGAGCGAGGCTTTCGTAGAGTCGGCGTTCGCCATCCTCGGGCGGCGCCACGCTGTCGAAGCGCACCAAGGCATGCAGGCCCAAACGCGCCAAGGCTTCACGCCACGCCGGTTCGCGATGGTTGGCGCTGCTGACGAAATTCAGCACCGGCAGCAGCGGTTTACCGCAACTGGCGAGCACTTCGAGTTCGTCGCGATACTTGGCGAGTACGGGCTCGCGGGCATCGATCACGTAAAGCCCAGCGTCCGAGGCCAGCAACTGGCGCAACACTTTGGCTTCCTGTTCAAACCGCTGCCGGGCTTCGCTGCCATCGAGAAAGCGCGCCAGTCGCGCCGGACCATCCAGACGTTCGCCGGGACGCTCCAGGCGTTCCAGATAATCGAGCAGGGCGATGGCGTCTTCCAGGCCGGGCGTGTCGTAGAGATCCAGCAGTGGCTCGCCGTCCACCGACAGCCGCGCACCTTCGACATGCCGCGTGGTGCTGGGGCGATGGGACACTTCGCCGAAACCGACATCGCGCGTCAGGGTGCGCAGCAACGAGGTCTTGCCAACGTTGGTGTGGCCGACAACGGCGAGTTTCAGAGGCTGCTTGCTGGTGTCAGTCATGACCCGTCTCCAGCCAGTTCATCGGTGCGCAATCGGCAAACGGCAGCTCCAGTTGTTGCAGCGCTACGTGCCAATCGCCGAGGCGTTCGGCGTCGAGTGCTTCGCCGGGCGGAGCTTGCAGCAGCCAGACGCGGGTGGCGCTGGCGCTGCGGGCCAGTTCGGCAATCAAGGCCAGGCTGCCGCGATCCGGCGAGCGCCGCGGATCGCAAGCGATCGCCAATCGCGTCGGGGGGAAGCGGCTCAGTTGTTCGAGGAGTTTGTGCCGCGATTCACGGCTGTTTAGAACGCCGGCGTTGCTGACGTTTTTCGGCAGTTGCGGCGGCCAGGGGCGATCGTCGTCCAGTTCGATGGCGACCAACAATGCACCGTCGCTTTGCTGTTCGCTGACGCCACTTTCCACGCGATGCAATTGTGCTGGCGCGGCATCGCTGACGCCGAGGCGTTCGCTGGTCGGCATGAGCCGTTCGCGCAGTTGGGCGTAACCGGGCAGGTTCAAATCGAGCTGCAAAGTGGATCGGCCGGAGTTCCAGCGCCACAGGCACAACAGCGCCAGTAACAGGCGCGGCACCACGCCGTAAATCAGCAGCACGCCGACCAGCCACGCGGCCCAGGCCTGACGGGCGCTTTCGATGTTCAGTGCGGCATCGCCACTGGCGCGGATCATCTCTTCGGTCGGCACGCTGAAACCGAGCACGGCCGGTAGCGCGCCGAGGGCTTGGGTCACGGCAATGAAAGTGTCGGCGCTGAGGATGGTGGTTTCCCAGACGAATCCGTAACGCCGGGTCGCCATCAGCGTCAGCAGAATGACCAAGGCACTGAGCATCGCCAGCAACCACAGGCTGTTGACCAGCAGACCGATGGCCCAGCGATTGAGTTTGCGGCGTTGCAGCAACAGCAGCAGGGCTGGCGCCAGTTGCGCAGCTTTGGCGTCGCGGGCGAATTTTTCACTCAGCCACAGCCACAAGCGTCCGAGGCTGGCGCCGTGCTCACCGGCAAACATCAGACCCAAGGCCCAGCTCAGCAGCAGGATCAGGTTTAGCCCCAACAGGCTGCCCAAGGCCCAGAACACATTCACCGGATGCAGGCCGTCACCCATGGCGGCAAAGGCCAGGCCAGCGCCGCTGACCACGGCCAGCAGCATCATCACGATCAGTGCCAGTCGCGCGCCTTGCAGCCAGTGCTTGAGCGCATCGGCCAGGCCATCGCGTTCGGCCAGCCAGAGGGCGCGGCGTTGAATGCGGGCCGGCAGGTCGCCGCCAGCACTGCGTGCCATTCGGTTGGCTTCCAGGTCTTCCAGGGGACCTGCGTGTTCTTCGCGCAGGCGGATGGTTTCTGTCAGCCAGAGGGTATTCAGTTCAGTCACGCGGCATCCCGTCGCTTAAATGAGCTGTGAGCATAACCGTTGTGGCGCTTATCGGCGAAAGCGCGGCTCTGGTATCCTCGCCGGCATGACTAAATCACTCCCCCTCAGCCTGATCGCAGCCCTCGGTGAAAACCGCGTGATCGGCGTCGACAACAGCATGCCCTGGCACCTGCCGGGGGACTTCAAATACTTCAAGGCCACGACGCTCGGCAAGCCGATCATCATGGGTCGCAAGACCTGGGACTCCCTCGGCCGCCCGTTGCCGGGCCGCTTGAACATCGTGGTCAGCCGTCAGGCGGATCTGGTGCTGGAAGGTGCGGAGGTTTATCCGTCGCTGGAAGCCGCCGTCGTTCGCGCCGAAGAGTGGGCGAAGGAGCAGGGCGTCGATGAGCTGATGCTGATCGGCGGTGCGCAGTTGTATGCGCAAGGGCTGGCGCAGGCTGACCGGTTGTACCTGACCCGCGTGGCGCTGAGCCCGGACGGGGATGCATGGTTTCCGGAGTTTGATTTGAACCAGTGGAAACTGGTGTCGAATGTGCCGAACCCGGCGGAAGGCGACAAGCCGGCGTACAGCTTCGAAGTCTGGGAAAAAGCCTAAAAGCATCGCTGGCAAGCCAGCTCCTACAGGGGAAACGCATTCCATTGTAGGAGCTGGCTTGCCAGCGATAGCGGTCTATCAGGCTCCGATCAAGCCTGCGCCAATGCCGAATGCTCATCCGCATCCAGCAATGCTTTATCCGTCTGCTGCATCACCTGGCTGGTAATCGCCCCCGCCGTCATCGACCCACTGACGTTCAACGCCGTACGCCCCATATCAATCAGCGGCTCGACCGAAATCAGCAACGCCACCAATGACACCGGCAAACCCATTACCGGTAGCACGATCAACGCGGCAAACGTCGCACCGCCACCCACCCCGGCCACACCGGCCGAACTCAACGTGACAATCGCCACCAGCGTCGCGATCCACAGCGGGTCCAGCGGGTTGATACCGACAGTCGGCGCCACCATCACCGCCAACATTGCCGGGTACAGACCGGCACAACCGTTCTGGCCAATGGTCGCGCCGAACGACGCCGCGAAACTGGCGATGGACTGCGGAATACCCAGGCGGCTGGTCTGCGCCTCGATGCTCAATGGAATCGTCGCAGCGCTCGAACGACTGGTGAAGGCAAACGTCAGCACCGGCCAGATCTTGCGAAAGAAGCGCAGCGGATTGATCCCGGCCGCCGATACCAGCAGGCCATGCACCACAAACATCAGCCCCAGGCCGATGTAGGACACCACCACGAAACTGCCGAGCTTGATGATGTCTTGCAGGTTGGAGCCAGCGACCACTTTGGTCATCAACGCCAGTACGCCGTACGGGGTCAGCTTCATCACCAGACGCACCAGGCGCATCACCCAGGCTTGCAGGGTATCGATGGCGTTGATCACTTTCTGACCTTTCGCCACATCATCCTTGAGCAATTGCAGCGCCGCGACACCCAGGAATGCAGCGAAGATCACCACGCTGATGATCGACGTCGGTTTGGCCCGTGCCAGGTCGGCGAACGGGTTTTGCGGGATGAACGAGAGCAGCAATTGCGGCACATTCAGGTCGGCGACCTTGCCGGCGTAGTCGTTCTGAATGGTTTGCAGGCGGGCCATTTCCTGGGTGCCGGCCACCAGACCTTCGGCGGTCAGGCCGAACAGGTTGGTCAGGCCGATGCCGATCAGCGCCGCGATGGCGGTGGTGAACAGCAGCGTGCCGATGGTCAGGAAACTGATCTTGCCCAGCGACGAGGCGTTATGCAGGCGGGCCACGGCGCTGAGGATCGAGGCGAACACCAACGGGATCACGATCATTTGCAGCAGCTGCACATAACCATTGCCCACCAGATCGAACCAGCCGATCGAGGCTTTCAGCACCGGGTTGCCGGCACCGTAAACGCTGTGCAACGCCACACCGAACGCAACGCCAAGGACCAGGGCGAGCAGGACTTTTTTCGCCAGGCTCCAGGTGGTGTGGCGCGTTTGCGCCAGGCCGAAGAGCAGGGCGAGGAATACCAGCAGATTGAGGATCAGCGGCAGATTCATGAGAACTCCGAGTAAGACTTGTGCCAGCTGCCTTCCGGCGCAGCTGCGAACCGGCAAGCCTAACAGCTTGAAAACTAATGATTTAATATCAAAAACGTCTGGCAACTGTCGTTTTTGAAATAAGCGGATGTCGCTGTCAGAAATGCAGCTGGCGCGATAGGGACGTGGACGGTCGCTGACAGACCAAGGCCGTCACACTTATTTGTTAGCGTCGATCTCCTCTAAATCAGGGAGATTTTCCAAATGAAGTTCGCACCGAAGTTTCTCGCGGCAGCACTTTGCCTCGGCCTTGTCGGCCAGGTGCTCGCAACGGATCTGAAACACTGGCCCGCCGATCAGGCCAAGGCACTGGACGCGATGATCGCGGCCAACGCCAACAAAGGTAATTACGCGGTGTTCGACATGGACAACACCAGTTACCGCTACGACCTCGAAGAGTCGTTGCTGCCGTTCATGGAGAACAAGGGCCTGATCACCCGCGACAAGCTCGACCCCTCCCTGAAACTGATGCCGTTCAAGGACACCGCCGACCACAAGGAGAGCCTGTTCAGTTACTACTACCGTCTCTGTGAACTCGACGACATGGTTTGCTACCCATGGGTCGCTCAGGTGTTCTCCGGCTTCACGCTGCAAGAACTCAAAGGCTACGTCGACGAGATGATGGCGTCCGGCAAACCGGTACCGGCGACGTATTACGAAGGCGATGTGGTCAAGAAACTCGACGTCAATCCGCCGAAAATCTTCACCGGCCAGCAAGAGCTGTACAACAAGCTCATGGAGAACGGCATCGAGGTCTACGTGATGACCGCCGCTTCCGAGGAGCTGGTACGCATGGTCGCGGCCGATCCGAAGTACGGCTACAACGTCAAACCGCAGAATGTGATCGGCGTGACGCTGCTGCTCAAAGACCCGAAAACCGGCGCACTGACCACCGCGCGCAAGCAGATCACCGCCGGCAAATATGACGAGAAGGCCAACCTCGGCCTGGAGATGACTCCGTACCTGTGGACACCTGCGACCTGGATGGCCGGCAAGCACGCGGCGATCCTGACCTACATCGATGAGTGGAAAAAACCGATACTGGTGGGCGGCGACACACCGACCAGCGATGGCTACATGCTGTTCCACGATGTCGACGTGGCCAAGGGCGGCATCCACCTGTGGGTCAACCGCAAGGATAAATACATGACCCAGATTAACGGCATGATGGCCAAGCACGCTGCGGCCCAGGCCAAGGAAGGACTGCCGGTGACGGCGGACAAGAATTGGGTGATTGTGAAACCAGAGGAGATTCAGTAAGACCGGGGTGCCTGCATCGCCAGCAAGCCGGCTCCTACAGGAGGGGCTTCGGTAATGGGTCGGTAAAAACGATCGGCAAAAAAATGCCCCGCACATGGCGGGGCATTTTTTGTTCAACGGTTAACGCTTACAGCCCGTCGAGCATCGCCTTGTTACGCACAGCACCCTTGTCGGCGCTGGTCGCCAGCAGGGCGTAGGCTTTCAGTGCGGTGGTCACTTTGCGTGGACGCACTTCCACCGGTTTCCAGCCTTTCTTGTCCTGCTCCACTCGGCGTGCGGCCAGTTCTTCATCGCTGACCAACAGGTTGATCGAGCGGTTCGGAATGTCGATCAGCACTTTGTCGCCGTCCTGCACCAGGCCGATTGCACCACCGGCAGCGGCTTCAGGCGAAGCGTGGCCGATGGACAGACCGGAAGTGCCGCCGGAGAAACGGCCGTCAGTCAGCAGGGCGCAAGCTTTGCCCAGGCCTTTGGATTTCAGGTACGACGTCGGGTAGAGCATTTCCTGCATGCCCGGGCCGCCCTTCGGGCCTTCGTAACGGATGATCACGATGTCGCCGGCCTGCACTTCGTCCGCGAGGATGCCGCGTACGGCGCTGTCCTGGCTTTCGAAGATCTTGGCATTGCCTTCGAACACGTGGATCGACTCGTCGACACCCGCGGTTTTCACCACACAGCCATCCAGGGCGATGTTGCCGTAGAGAACGGCCAGGCCGCCTTCTTGCGAGTAAGCGTGCTCGACACTGCGGATGCAGCCGTTTTCACGGTCGTCGTCCAGGGTGTCCCAACGGGTCGACTGGCTGAACGCGGTTTGCGTCGGAATGCCTGCCGGACCAGCCTTGAAGAAGTGATGCACGGCTTCGTCGGTGGTCTGGGTGATGTCCCACTTGGCGATGGCTTCTTCCATGCTGCGGCTGTGCACGGTTGGCAGTTGCGTGTGCAGCAAGCCGCCACGGGCCAGCGAACCGAGGATGCTGAAGATCCCGCCGGCACGGTGCACGTCTTCCATGTGGTACTTCTGGATGTTCGGCGCGACCTTGCACAGTTGCGGCACGTGACGGGACAGGCGGTCGATGTCGCGCAGGTCGAAATCGATCTCGGCTTCCTGGGCAGCGGCCAGCAAGTGCAGGATGGTGTTGGTGGAACCACCCATGGCGATGTCCAGGGTCATGGCGTTTTCGAACGCCTGGAAGTTCGCGATGTTGCGCGGCAATACCGACTCGTCGTTCTCGCCGTAGTAACGCTGGCACAGCTCGACGATGGTGCGGCCAGCCTGCAGGAACAGCTGTTCGCGGTCGCTGTGGGTGGCCAGGGTCGAACCGTTGCCTGGCAGTGCCAGACCCAGCGCTTCAACCAGGCAGTTCATCGAGTTGGCGGTGAACATGCCGGAGCACGAACCGCAGGTCGGGCAGGCGCTGCGCTCGTACTCAGCGACTTTCTCGTCAGAAGCGCTGGAGTCGGCGGCGATCACCATGGCGTCGACGAGGTCGAGGCCGTGGGAAGCGAGTTTGGTCTTGCCGGCTTCCATCGGGCCGCCAGAGACGAAAATCACCGGGATGTTCAGGCGCAGGGACGCCATCAGCATGCCAGGGGTGATCTTGTCGCAGTTGGAGATGCAGACGATCGCATCGGCGCAGTGGGCGTTGACCATGTACTCGACGGAGTCGGCGATGATCTCGCGGCTCGGCAGCGAATACAGCATGCCGTCGTGGCCCATGGCGATGCCGTCATCGACAGCGATGGTGTTGAATTCTTTTGCCACACCGCCAGCGCGTTCGATTTCGCGGGCGACCAGTTGACCCAGGTCCTTGAGGTGCACGTGGCCCGGTACGAACTGGGTGAACGAGTTGGCAATGGCGATGATCGGCTTCTTGAAGTCGTCATCTTTCATCCCCGTTGCGCGCCACAGTGCGCGGGCACCGGCCATGTTGCGGCCGTGGGTGGATGTTTTCGAGCGGTAATCAGGCATGAAGCACTCCGGGCGGCTAATCAGGTATCAAAAGGGAAGTGAGCTTCTATTGACGTCTGGAACACTCAGAAATGGCCGCGTGTCCGGAAGTTGCCGATAACTTTGCGGGATCGCCGCGCGCTTCAGCTTGAGCTCATAAACCCGCCGGGGATGACTGGCGATGAATGTTCGCGATTCTACACGGCTGGCGGCTGGAGGGAATGCCTGCAAGCATTCACGAGACGTGTGGAAAGACGCAACGCTGTAGGAGCGAGCATGCTCGCGATGAACCTGAGAGCGCTGCGGGGTGTCAGGTTGCCAGCGTTATCGTTGACGATCATCGCGAGCATGCTCGCTCCTACAGTGGGGCGGGCGTCAGAGCCACATAGCGTCCCAGAGTGGGTAATCGCCGATATGGTCGACGAGGCCTGCGCATAGGGGGTTGGCGATGATGTATCGAGCAGCGGCTTTCAGGTCCTCCTCCCGACGTAGTGCCCGGTCGAAATAACCTCTCTGCCATAGTCTCTCGGGCTGGCCCCGCTTGAGATTGATCGCGCGGGCACTTCGGGCTTTGGTGGCTTGCATCAGTTTCGGTAAATCACCGTTATGCAACTCGACCAGCCAGTGAAAGTGATCCGGCATGACTACCCAAGCGATAGAGGTGGCATTTCCTGTTTCATGAGCCTTTCTGAATTCATGCACGAGCAGGCGCCCCAAGCGCCAGTCTTTGAAGAACGGGGTTCGCTCGTGAGTAACAGCGGTGAGCAGATAGGTGCGGCCATGTTCTGAGTGGCGGCCGGTACGTAAGCGGTGGCCGTGTGGCGTGCTGGACATTCCGTTGTCCTCTTCTGTGATTGGAAGAGAAAACGTTAGACGCCACAGGCGGGGCTGTCGTTATGACAGCGAGTCAGAATGTGTCGCCAATGCTTGATCTGTAGGAGCGAGCAGGCTCGCGATGGACTCAAGGACGTCGCGGGGTGTCAGGTTCCCCGCGTTATCGTTGACGACCATCGAGAGCGTGCTCGCTCCTACAGAAATCGCGTTAGCTATTCGGCAACAACCGGCAAGTAATGCTCTTGATGTAACGGGTTTCAGCAATCGCCGGATGTACCGGATGATCCGGGCCCTGACCGCCACGTTCCAGCATCTGGATGTTGCGGTCCAGGTGACGGGCGCTGGTCAGCAGGATGTTCTGCAGGTCGTCTTCCGGCAGGTGCATCGAGCAGGAGGCGCTGACCAGGATGCCGTCCTTGCTGAGCAGGCGCATGGCTTGCTCGTTCAGGCGGCGGTAGGCGCCTTCGCCGTTTTTCATGTCTTTCTTGCGTTTGATGAACGCCGGCGGGTCGGCCACGATCACGTCGAAGCGTTCTTCGCTGGCTTTCAGTTCTTTCAGGGCTTCGAAGACGTCGCCTTCGATGCAGGTCATTTTCTCGGCGAAGCCGTTCAGTGCGGCGTTACGCTCAACACCGTCGAGGGCGAAGGCCGAGGCGTCGACGCAGAACACTTCACTGGCGCCGAATGCGGCAGCCTGCACGCCCCAACCGCCGATGTAGCTGTACAGGTCGAGCACGCGCTTGCCCTTGGCGTACGGCGCCAGGCGTGCGCGGTTCATGCGGTGGTCGTAGAACCAGCCGGTTTTCTGACCCTGGATGACCGGGGCTTCGAATTTCACGCCGTTCTCTTCCAGTGCAACCCACTCCGGCACCAGGCCGAAAACGGTTTCGACGTAACGGTTGAGGCCTTCGGCGTCACGGGCGGCGGAGTCGTTCTTGAACAGAATGCCGCTTGGCTTGAGCACTTGGATCAGCGCCGCGATCACGTCGTCTTTATGGGCTTCCATGGTGGCCGAAGCGATCTGCACCACCAGGATGTCGCCGAAACGGTCGACGACCAGGCCTGGCAACAGGTCGGAATCACCGTAGACCAGGCGATAGAACGGCTTGTCGAACAGGCGATCGCGCAGGGACAGGGCCACGTTCAGGCGATGCACCAGCAGGGACTTGTCCAGCGGCAGCTTGATGTCGCGCGACAGCAGGCGAGCGCAGATCAGGTTGTTCGGGCTCATGGCAACGATGCCCAGCGGCTTGCCGCCGGCGGCTTCGAGGATCGCCTGGTCGCCGGCCTTGAAACCGTGCAAAGGCGTAGCAGCTACATCGATTTCGTTGCTGTAGACCCACAAGTGACCGTTGCGCAGACGACGGTCGGCATTGGCTTTGAGGCGCAGGCTAGGCAGGGACATGTCGTCGCTCCGGAAAAAAGAGCGGGAGTATAGCGTGTTGAGCTCCCGGGTTGGCCTGTAAGTGGACATGTGGTGAGGGTTGTCATGCGAATTGGTATGTTGGATCCATCTTCATAAAGGTTAGAATCGCCGCCTGACCCAGAGTGTGCACAAATGTCCCAAGAGCTGACTTCCGAACAGATCCAACAAGCCCTGCAGGGCATCAGCGTTCCGGCCCAGCCGCAAATCATGGTGGATTTGCAGATGGAGCAGTACATGCCTGACCCGGATCTGGAAGTCATTGCCAAGCTGATCTCCCAGGATCCGGGCCTGTCCGGGTCCTTGCTGAAAATCGTCAATTCACCGTATTACGGGTTGAGCAACAAGATTGCTTCGATCCAGCGCGCGGTGAATCTGCTGGGCAGCCGTTCGATCATCAACCTGATCAACGCGCAGTCGATCAAGGGCGAGATGAACGACGACACGATTGTCACCCTGAACCGATTCTGGGACACCGCCCAGGACGTGGCGATGACCTGCCTGACGCTGGCCAAGCGCATCGGCATTCAGAACGGCGATGAAGCCTATGCGCTGGGCCTGTTCCACGACTGTGGCGTGCCTTTGATGCTCCAGCGTTTTCCCGATTACATGAGTGTGGTGGAGCAGGCCTATGCCAACGCCAGCGCGGAGTGCCGGGTGGTCGATACCGAGAACAAGGCGTTCAACACCAACCACGCCGTGGTCGGTTATTTCACGGCCAAGTCCTGGCGGCTGCCGGAGCATGTGTCTGCCGCGATCGCCAATCATCACAACGCCTTGGCGATCTTCAGCGATGAGTCCTCGAACAACAGTTCGCTGAAGAACCTGCTGGCGATCCTGAAGATGGCGGAGCATATTTGTGCCTCCTGCCGGGTGTTGGGGAACCAGACCGAAGACCACGAGTGGGACAGCATCGCGGCGTTGGTGCTCGATTATGTCGGCCTCTCCGACTACGACTTCGAGACACTTAAACAGACGATTCGCGACCTCGGGACTCATCGCTGAGTGTCGGAGGTTCTTCCTTCAAGAGAGCACCATGCCTGAACTGCCAGAAGTCGAAACCACCCGTCGCGGGATTGCACCGCACTTGGAAGGCCAGCGTGTCAGCCGGGTGATCGTGCGTGACCGGCGCCTGCGCTGGCCGATTCCCGAAGACCTCGATGTGCGGTTGTCCGGGCAGCGCATTGTGCTGGTGGAGCGGCGCGCCAAGTACCTGTTGATCAACGCTGAAGTCGGCACCTTGATCAGCCATTTGGGCATGTCGGGCAATCTGCGGTTGGTGGAGGTGGGGTTGCCGGCGGCCAAGCACGAGCATGTGGACATTGAACTGGAGTCGGGCCTGGCCCTGCGTTACACCGACCCGCGGCGCTTTGGCGCAATGCTCTGGAGCCTCGATCCGCTCAATCACGAATTGCTGATTCGCCTGGGGCCGGAGCCGCTGACCGACCTGTTTGATGGCGAGCGCCTGTTCCAGCAGTCCCGTAACCGTTCGATGGCGGTCAAGCCGTTCATCATGGATAACGCGGTGGTGGTGGGTGTAGGCAATATTTACGCGACCGAAGCGCTGTTCGCTGCCGGCATCGACCCGCGCCGCGAGGCCAAGAGCATTTCCCGTGCGCGGTATCTGAAACTGGCCATCGAGATCAAACGCATCCTGGCCGCCGCCATCGAGCGCGGTGGCACCACGTTGCGGGATTTTATCGGTGGAGATGGGCAGCCCGGTTACTTCCAGCAGGAACTGTTCGTGTACGGCCGTGGCGGTGAGCACTGCAAGGTCTGTGGCACAGGGTTGCGGGAAGTGAAGCTGGGGCAGCGTGCGAGTGTGTTTTGCCCGCGTTGTCAGAGCTGATGCGTTAGGCAAGATCAAAAGATCGCAGTCTTCGGCAGTTCCTACAGGGTTTTGCGTACACCGGTAGGAGCTGCCGAAGGCTGCGATCTTTTAAGTGAATCAGACCTTACCGGTAATCTTCCGGTACTTCTCCATCAACTGCTCTTCAGTCTCCGGATGAGCTTCGTCCAGCGGAATGCAATCTACAGGGCAGACCTGCTGGCACTGCGGTTCGTCGTAGTGGCCGACACACTGGGTGCACAGGTTCGGGTCGATCACGTAGATCTCTTCACCTTGTGAAATGGCGGCGTTCGGGCACTCGGGTTCGCAGACGTCGCAGTTGATGCAATCGTCGGTGATGATCAGGGACATGCTAACTCCAGCCGGGGCGGCAAGCCCGGGCGCAATAAACCAATGCGCACAATTGTGCCGCATTGGCGCCCGCGTTGCACGCAGGCGCGACGTACTGTAGGAGCCAGCCTGCTGGCGATGGCGGTGTGTCAGGTGTCCCGCGTTGTATTGATCGCCAGCAAGCCGGCTCCTACAGTCGTGTCTTACTTCTTGAAGCGTTCGGTCAGTGCGTCCGCCACCACAGGGTGCACGAACTTGGTGATATCGCCGCCCAGGGCTGCGATTTCACGGACCAGCGTCGAGGAAATAAACGAATAGCGCTCGGACGGGGTGAGGAACAGGCTTTCCACATCCGGCGCCAGCTGACGGTTCATGTTGGCCAGCTGGAACTCGTATTCGAAGTCCGACACCGCGCGCAATCCACGCAGGAACACATTGGCGTTCTTCTCTTTGGCGAAGTGCGCCAGCAGCGTCGAGAAGCCGACGACTTCTACGTTCGGCAGATGTTTGGTGACCTCGCGCGCCAGTTCCACGCGCTGTTCCAGAGGAAACAGCGGGTTTTTCTTGGGGCTCGCGGCAACGGCAATGATCACGTGGTCGAACAGGCGCGAGGCGCGTTCGACCAGATCGCCATGGCCCTTGGTAATAGGGTCGAAGGTACCTGGGTACAACACTCGGTTCATCGCGTCGTCCTGGCGGGAATCCGTTGGGGAGTCGGATGGTATCGCAGCCTTCCCGGTCGGCCAAGTCGCCTGTTGGGTAAGAAAGCACTATAGACGATAGGAATAATCGTCATTTTCACGGGTTTTTTAAACGTTCAGCCAGGGAAGTCGCCAGTTGCGCCGTCAGTCCGTAGACCGACAGTTGTGGGTTGGCGCCAATGCTGGTGGGGAACAGCGAGCCATCGTGGATCGACAGATTGCCCAGTTGATGATGCCGGCCGAGGCTGTCGGTCACGGCGTTTTCAGGGTCTTCACCCATCGCGCAACCGCCCATCACGTGGGCGCTGCCCAGGCGCGTGCGGTACAACTCCAGGCTCAAGCTGTCGATCAGTGTGCGGGCCTCGGCCAGGGTTTTGACGTAGCGAGCGTCAGCGTGCATTGGCATGACAGCCTTGGCGCCGCCGGCAAACTGGATTTCGGCCATGCTGTGGAACGCGCGGCGCAATCCGTCCCAAGCGTAGGGCGAAACCTGATAGTCGAGCACGGGCGTGTTGTCACCGCGCAATTCGACGCTGCCGCCCTGGCTGTCCGGGTGAAAACCGTCCCTGAGTAGCGCGAGCATGGCGTGGGTGTGGGGCAGGTTGGCCATGTGTTGTGAATTTTCCTGGCCGAACCCGCCCAGCAACGTCGCGGCGAGTGCCGGGTGCAGGGGCGGGACTTCCAGTTTATAAGCCATCTTGCCGCTGGTGCCGTCCAGCCACTGGAAATGGTCGGAATAGATCGACTGCGGCGCGCCATAGAACGGGTTGATCACTTCGTCGAACAACGCGGCGGACATGTTCACCGGGTGCAGGAATGTGCGCTTGCCGAGTCGCTTGTGCGGATCCGGCGCGCCGGAGCGCATCAGCAAGGCCGGGCTGTTGATGCCTCCGCCAGCCAGCACGAAATGCCGGGCCTTGACCGTGACGGTGCGCCCCGTCGGCGCAACACAGCGCTCGTCCATCGCCGAGCATCGTAGCCCCGTGACCTTGTCGCCGCTGATGATGAGTTTTTCCGCTCGGGTCAGGTAAATCAGCTCGCCGCCCTTTTCCAGGGTTGCTGGAATGGTGGTGACCATCATCGACTGCTTGGCGTTGGTCGGGCAGCCCATGCCGCAGTAACCGAGGTTCCAGCAGCCGCGCACATTGCGAGGGATGACATGCCAGCTGTAGCCAAGTTTTTCACAACCGTTGCGGATCACATCGTTGTTGGCGTTGGGTGGCACCCTCCATGGCGCGACGCCCAGGCGCTGCTCCATTTTTTCGAACCAGGGGGCCATTTCGGCCGGGCTGTGACCCTTCACGTTGTGCTCTTTGGCCCAATGTTCCAGGGTCGGCTCCGGGGTGCGAAAACTGGAGGTCCAGTTGATCAGCGTGGTACCGCCCACCGCACGGCCCTGGAGGATGGTGATCGCACCATCCTTGCTCATGCGGCCGATGCCTTCCTGATAAAGGCTGGCGTAGGCCTGGTCTTCGAGCAGTTTGAAGTCGGTGCTGGTCTTGAGCGGGCCTTCCTCGATCAACAGCACTTTGTAGCCGGCAGCGCTGAGGATTTCGGCGGTGGTGCCGCCACCGGCACCGCTGCCGATGATCGCCACGTCCGCTTCGAGGGTCAGGTCCTGGCTCAGTCGCGAGCCGTCATAGGTTTTCCAGCCACGGGCCATGCCTTCGCGGAACGGATCGGGTACGGGCATCTTCGGGTTCTCTTTTTATTATTGGAAATGTGGTGTGGCGGCTGACCCAATCGCGGGCAAGCCCGCTCCCACAGGGTCGAGTCGTTCACAATTGGTGCGGCCACCTCCAACCTGTGGGACCGTGGCTTGCCCGCGATGGGGTCGACTCGATTTCAAACGGTAGGCGGCCCGGGATACCCGCAATGCGCCCACGATTCCTTGCGCCCATACCAGCCCATCATCACCAGTTGCACCAACGAGCTGTGACCCATGCGCAGCAAGCTCAACGCGCTGTTTTCCCAGCGATCGAGGAACCGCCGGATGTCGTCGGCACTGGCGTTTTCCCAACTGCCCCAGATCCCGCTCAGCGGTCCGCGGGTGACGGCCATGCCCAGCACATCAAACAGTTGCTGGGTCAGCTTGAGCATTTCCGGGGACAGGTGATTGAGGTTGTAGTCCAGGCTTTTCAGGGTGCCTTCGACGGCATCGGTCATGCGTTCGACGGGCGCGGCGCCGTCGAGCATGACCGGCAGCACGGCCCGCAGAAACAGCAAGTCGGCATCGCGCAACGTGGCAAAACCATGCGCTGAAACACTCGACGAGCAGCCACTGAGGCTTGCGCCTAACCCGGCCGTGGCCAGAAAGGCGCTGGCGCCGAGGCTGAATTTCAGCAGGCCGCGCCGTGACAGCGCGGGTGTATCGGACAGGCTTGGGCTCATTATTGTTATTACCCGACAGTGACGATCGTTAGCGGATGAACAGCTTCTGGATCAGCTTCTGAATGGATTTACCGTATGGCGGGTAGATCAGTTTTGCCGCGTTGAGCCGTTGCTTGATCAGCACACCCTTGGCTTTGCTGAAGGTCAGGAACCCCTCATGACCGTGGTAATGGCCCATGCCCGAAGCGCCGATGCCGCCGAAGGGCATGTCGTCCTGGGCGACATGCAGCAGCGTGTCGTTCAGGCACACGCCACCGGAATGGGTTTCATGCAGCACGCGGTGTTGTTCGCGCTTGTCGTAGCCGAAGTAGTACAGCGCCAGCGGACGAGGGCGCTGGTTGATGTAGGCAAACGCCTGGTCCAGATCTTTGTACGGCACGATCGGCAGCAACGGGCCGAAGATCTCATCCTGCATCAAGGTCATGTCATCGGTGACATTGAGCAGCACGCTATGGCCCATACGCCGGCCCTGACCCTGTTCGAACAACGGAATCAGCAGCGCGCCTTTGCTGGTGGCGTCGCTGATGTAGCCGTTGAGTCGTGCCAGTTGTCGTTCATTGATGATGGCGGTGTAGTCCGGGTTGTCGGCCAGGGTTGGATAAAACCCGCGAACGGCAGTGCGATAGGCTTCGACGAAACCGCCGACACGGTCTTCCGGCACCAGCACATAGTCCGGGGCCACGCAGGTCTGGCCGGCGTTCAGTGTTTTGCCGAAGGCGATGCGTTCGGCGGCGTCCTTGAGCGGGACGTCGTGGGAAACGATGGCCGGCGACTTCCCGCCCAGCTCCAGAGTCACCGGCGTCAGGTTCTCGGCGGCGGCGCGCATCACATGTTTGCCGATGCTGGTGGCGCCGGTGAACAGCAGGTGATCGAACGGCAGTCGCGAGAACGCCACGCCGATGTCAGCTTCGCCCAGCACCACGCAGACCAGATCTTCGGGGAAGATTTTCGCCAGCAGTTCTTTCATCAGCAAGCCGGTGGCCGGGGTCGATTCACTGAGCTTGAGCATCACCCGATTGCCCGCCGACAGCGCGCCGACCAACGGGCCGATGGCCAGGTACAGCGGGTAGTTCCACGGCACGATCACACCGACCACGCCCAACGGCTGATAAATCACTTTGGCCGACGCTGGCTGGAAGGCCGCACCGACTTTGCGCCGCGAGGGCTTCATCCAGCTTTTGAGGTGCCGGCTGGCGTAATGAATGCCGTGCAGGCTGGGCATCAATTCCGCGAGCAGGGTTTCATCGGCGCTGCGGTGGCTGAAGTCCTGGCTGATCGCCTCGATCAGGGCCTGGCGTTCATTGCTCAATAAATCCTTCAGCGCCTTGAGCCATTGCTGGCGCTGGGCTGCCGGTGGCATCGGGTGGGCGGCATAGGCGGCGCGCTGAGCATCAAACTGGCGCTGAAGCTCTCCCAGCGGCTGCTGTAGGTTTTGCAGGTAGGAAATATCAGCAGTCATGGTCGGCTCCGGATTTATTGTAATGAGGTACTTTTTAGAGTCTATGCTCTAAAAAGTCAAATACCATCCAGGAACAGCTTGGTTTTATCCGCTCGCAGATAGATCTAAGATGCCCGCCAACGCACTCTGAAATTAAAGCTCAAGCCATGGCCCCACGGATCAAAACCAGCGAGCGCATCGTGCAGAACAGCCTCGAGCTGTTCAATCAGCAGGGCGAGCGCAGCATCAGCACCAACCACATTGCTGCCCACATGGAGATTTCTCCGGGCAACCTGTACTACCACTTCCCTAACAAGCAGGCGATCATCGCCGTGCTGTTCAGTGAGTACGAAAGCCTGGTCGACAGCTTCCTGCGTCCGCCCCAGGGTCGCGCCGCGACGGTGGAAGACAAGCGCTTCTATCTCAAGGAGCTGCTGTCGGCGATGTGGCGCTACCGGTTCCTGCATCGTGACCTGGAGCATTTGCTCGACAGTGATCCGGACCTCGCCGATCGCTATCGACGTTTTTCCCAGCGCAGCCTGATTCACGGAGCGGCCATCTATGAAGGCTTTGTCGCCGCCGGCATCCTGAAGATGGACCGGGTGCAGATCGAATCCCTGACGCTCAATGCCTGGATCATCCTCACCTCGTGGGTGCGTTTTCTGTGCACTACACGGGAGAACTCCAGCCATCTCAGTGAGCAGGCGATCAAGCGCGGGGTATATCAGGTGCTGGTGCTGGAGGCCGGGTTCGTCACGGATCAGGCGCGCGACGAAGTGAATGCCTTGTTCGAAGAGTTTTATGTGCCGCTGGCCCAGGCGCTTGAGGAAGTGAAGTAGCATCGAATTCCGAAAACAATCACAGGAGCCCGTTATGCCCATTGCGCAATTGATCAGCCCGCAAGCACTGGACCTGAAAAAGGACCAGCCGGGGTTGGTGATTCTGGATTGTCGTTTTGCCCTCGAAGACCCGGATTACGGTCAGCGCAGCTACGCCGAAGGGCATATCGCCGGCGCGGTGTTTGCCGACCTTGAGCGTGATCTCAGCGGGAAAGTGGTCAAGGGTGTGACCGGGCGGCATCCGTTGCCGGAGCCGGAAGAGTTGATCGAACACCTGCAAGCCTTCGGCATCAACGCCGACAGTGAAGTGGTTTTGTACGACGACGGCCCAGGTGCCTATGCGGCGCGGGCCTGGTGGTTGCTGGCCTGGCTGGGCAAGCGCGATGGCGTGTTTATCCTCGATGGCGGGCTCAAGGCCTGGCATGCGGCCGGTTTGCCACTGAGCCTGGACGCACCGTCGATCACCCTCGGTACGTTCATGGGCAGTCCGGATGCTTCGCTGCTGCTTGATGCCGAACAGCTGCAAAAACGTCTCGGCCAACCGTCGCTGACCTTGATTGATGCCCGTGCTTTGCCACGTTTCAAAGGTGAAGTGGAGCCGATCGATCCGATTGCCGGGCACATTCCCGGTGCGCAGTGTGCGGCGTTCACTGACAACCTTGGCAGCGACGGGCGTTTCCTGCCGGCCGATCAGCTCAAGCAGCGCTTTGCCGCGAAACTCGGCAATCGCTCACCCGACGATCTGGTGGCTTATTGCGGTTCCGGCGTGACGGCTTGCCACAACCTGTTCGCGCTGTGCCTGGCGGGTTATCCGCTGGGGTCGTTGTATGCCGGGTCGTGGAGCGAGTGGATCAACGAGCCTTCCCGAGGCATCGCCACCGGCGAATAAATCACCACAAATCTCCTGTAGGAGCGAGCTTGCTCGCGATGGCGGCGTTACATTCAGTATCTGGGTTGGCTGATACACCGCCACCGCTAGCAGGCTAGCTGTGTAAACCCACCACGTTGTTCACAAATGCTATCCGGCTAAACGGCGGCAAATAATTCAAACTGGCATGCGGGCGCCGGTCTTGATCAGCCTCCATGGCTCACTCGCGCCCAACGGCGGCGAGCCACTGGGGAATGCGTCGCTCCAGGTAGTAACCCGGTTGCCGTACCGTGCCGTCGACAAATCCGACATGCCCGCCCCTGGCCTGCAACTCGAACTGCGTGCAGGCGGACAACTCATCCGCGTGCGGCAAGCTGTGGGGAAATACGAAAGGGTCGTCGGCAGCCTGGATCATCAAGGTGGGTGTACGAATCTCGCCGAGGAAATAGCGGCTTGAGGCGCGGCGATAATAATCTTCGGCATCACTGAAACCGTGCAGCGGTGCGGTGACGCGCCCATCGAAATCCCAGAACGTGCGCATGTTCTCCAGTGAGCCGAGCGCGGCCAAGGCTGCCAGTCCATCCTCACGCCCGTCGTGCTGGAATTGCCGCTGCTTGTTCTTGATGTAGGCCACCATCTCGCGCATGAAATGCGCCTGGTAGACCTTGGAGAACCCCTGACCGATGCGGTCGGCGCATTGGTCCAGGCGAAACGGCACCGACACCGCCGCCGCGCCGAGTACGCCGCTGTCGCTGCCGGTCTCTCCGAGATACTTGAGCAGGACATTGCCGCCCAGCGAATAACCCACGGCATACAACGGCGCGAGGGGGCGCTTGGCGCGCAAGTGTCTGATGGCGTCGGCCAGGTCTTCGCTGGCGCCGGAATGGTAACTGCGGGGCAGCAGATTGGGCTCGCCCGAGCAACCGCGCCAGTTCAGCGCAACGCTGGCCCAACCCCGATCACCCAGTACTTTTTGCATCCCGGCCACGTAAGGCGAATTCGACGATCCGGTCAGACCGTGCAGCACCAGCACCAATGGTGCATCGACGCTGTGCGGGCCATGCCAATCGAGGTCGAGGAAGTCGCCATCGTCGAGCCAGAGGCGTTCTCGCTCGCGTTCGATGTGCGTGGTTTTGCGCCACAGCGGACCCCACAAGGTTTGCAGGTGCGGGTTGCCGAGGCCGAAGGCGGGGGTGAAGCGTTCTGGCAGATGGGACACGATGATTCTCGATGCAGCGGTGCGTACCGGGTACGCACCGTTTTCATGCCGGTCGATTAACCGGTGATCTCTGTCATACGTTGCCACAACGTGTAGTAAACGCGCCCGGATTTTTGCTCGCGGTGCAGGCGCCAGTTCTGTGGCAGGCCCTGCGTCGAAGGCGCGGATTCGCTTTCGGTGTACACCCAGGCTTCATCTGCCAGCCATTGGCGTTCTTCGAGCAAGGCGCAAACGGCGGGCAGCAGGTTCTGGTTGAACGGCGGGTCGAGGAATACCAGGTCGTAGGCCGTTGCGGTCTGGGTTTCCAGATAGCGCAGGGCGTCGGCGGTCTGGACCTGGCCGTTGGTGCAGCGCAACGTGCCGAGGTGTTCCTTCAGGCTGGATACCGCGATGCTGCTGGCGTCCAGCGCCTGGCCCATGGCGGCACCACGGGACAAGGCTTCAAGAAACAACGCGCCGCTGCCGGTGAACGGGTCGAGCACTTTCGCGCCCGGCACGTAAGGTGCGAGCCAGTTGAACAGGGTTTCACGCACGCGGTCCGGCGTCGGGCGCAGGCCCGGGGCGTCAGGGAAACTCAGCTTCCGGCTGCGCCATTCACCGCCGATGATGCGCAGTTGGTTCACGCCGTTATGGACGTTCTTGGCGGGTTTTTTTGGACTGGCCATTAATGCTCCGGAACCCCGAGCGGTTGCTCGGAAGGTTTATCAGTAGGGGCCGGTAACGGCTTTTGCGGCACGGTCGGGCCAGCGCTGACGATGACCATTTTGTCCGTGCTCAGGTGTTTGTTCAGTGCTGCTTTGACGTGTTCGACGGTCAGGCTCTGGGACTGTTGCATGAAGTCTTCCAGATGACTGAGCGGCAGATTATAGAAGCCGATGGCACCGAGTTGGCCGACGATATCAGCGTTGCTGGCGGTGGACAGCGGGAAGCTGCCCGCCAGTTCGCGCTTGGCGTCGTCGAGCTCTTTTTCGGTCGGCCCGGTTTTAAGGTAGTCGGCGAGCACATCCTGCACCAGTTTCAGGGTGCCTTCGCTCATCTTGGCGCGGGTTTGCAGGTTGATCAGGAACGGCCCTCGCACCTGCATCGGGGTGAAGCCCGAATACACGCCATACGCCAAACCACGCTTCTCACGCACTTCGCTCATCAGGCGGGTGCCGAAACCGCCGCCGCCGAGGATCTGGTTGCCCATGGACAAGGCGGCGTAGTCCGGATCGTCACGGTCGATGCCCAGTTGCGCGAGCATCAGGTTGGTCTGTTTGGACGGAAACTCGATGTGGCCGATGCTCGCCTTGGGTTCGGTCGGTTGCGCGATTTTCGGCAACGCCGGACCTTTGGGCAGGGCAGCGGAAACCTGGGCGGCCATCGCTTCGGCTTCTGCGCGGGACAAGTCACCGACCAGCGCGATCACCACGTTGCCGGATGCATAGGCTTTTTCGTGGAACTTGCGCAGCTGCGCAACGGTAATCGCCGGAATGGTTTTCGCCGTGCCATCGCTGGCATGTGCGTAGGGATGATCGCCGTACAAGCGGTTCATCAGCTCAAGGCTGGCCAGTTTGCCGGGACTCTGTTTCTGGTACTCGAAACCGGCAAGCATCTGGTTCTTGATGCGGGCAAACGAGTCGGCAGGGAAGGTCGGCTTGCCGACGACTTCGGCGAACAGTTTCAGGGCGGGTTCGCGTTTGTCCGAAGCGCTCAGGCTGCGCAGGGAGGCAACGGCCATGTCTTTAAAGGCACCGTTGCCGAAATCGGCGCCCAGCCCTTCGAAGCCTTGGGCGATGGCGCTGACGTCCTTACCGGCCACACCTTCGTTGAGCATGGCGTTGGTCAGCGTGGCCAGGCCCGGTGCGTCGCCGTCCTGGCTGCTGCCAGCGGAAAAGATCAGGCGCATGTCGAACATTGGCAGTTCGCGGGCTTCGACGAACAGCACCTTGGCACCTTCGGCGGTGCTCCAGGTCTGCACGTCCAGTGTGCGGTGGCTCGGTGCCTTGCCGTTCAGTTCGGCCAGCGATTGCAGTTTCTGGCTGGCCTTGGCCTTGTCGAGGGCTTCGCTGGCAATGGTTTCGCCGGAACGCGAGAGGTAGAACGCGGCAGAACCAATAACGGCAACGGCGACCAGGCCAATCAGGACCAGGCGGGAGGGTTTGCGCTCACTCATGAGTCGTCTCCAGTGGCAGTACATGGGCGACGCTGAGACGTTCGCGGGTGAAATACAGCTTGGCGGCTTTCTGGATATCTTCCGGCGTGACGCTTTCCAGGTCGGCCAGTTCGGTGTCCATCAGCTTCCAGGACAGGCCGACGGTTTCCAATTGGCCAATGGCGGTGGCCTGGCTGGTGATCGAATCACGCTCGTAGACCAACCCGGCGATGACCTGGGCGCGGACACGTTCCAGTTCTTCAGTGGACGGTGCGGTGGTTTTCAGCTGTTCGAGCAGCTTCCACAAACCGGCTTCCGCCTGGGCGATGGTTTTGTGTTTCTGAGCGTTTGGCGTCGCCGACAAGGTGAACAGACTGTCGCCACGGGTGTAGGCGTCGTAACTCGACGAACCGCCAGACACCAACTCTTCGCCGCGCTCCAGTTGCGTCGGAATGCGTCCGCTGTAACCGCCGTCGAGCAGGGCCGAGATCAGGCGCAGAGCGTTGATCAGGCGCTTGTCCTCGGCGGTGGCGATGCTTGGCACGTTGAACGCCAGCATCAGGCTCGGCAATTGGGTCTGCACATGCAGGGTCAGTTGGCGTTCACCAGGCTCGGCCAGCTCCAGCGGTTTTTTCGCGGCCGGCACATCGCGTTTGGCGATCGGGCCGAAATAGCGTTGGGCCAGGGTTTTGACTTCGTCCGGGGTGACGTCGCCGACCACCACGAGCGTGGCGTTGTTCGGCACGTACCAGGTTTCGTACCAGTGGCGCAGTTCTTCGACCTTCATGCGATCAAGGTCGGCCATCCAGCCGATAGTCGGCGTGTGATAGCCGCTGGCCGGGTAAGCCATGGCCTTGAAGCGTTCGTAGGCCTTGGACATCGGCTTGTCATCAGTGCGCAGGCGACGTTCTTCCTTGATGACTTCGATTTCCTTGGCGAACTCGTCGGGCGGCAGGCGCAGGCTGGCCATGCGGTCGGCTTCCAGCTCGAAGGCTACGCCCAGGCGATCACGGGCCAGCACCTGGTAGTACGCGGTGAAGTCGTCGCTGGTGAAGGCGTTTTCTTCAGCGCCGAGGTCGCGCAGGATCAACGACGCTTCGCCAGGGCCGACTTTGTCGCTGCCCTTGAACATCATGTGTTCCAGGGCGTGGGACAGTCCGGTGTTACCGGGCGTCTCGTAGCTGGAGCCGACCTTGTACCAAACCTGGGAAACCACTACAGGCGCACGATGGTCTTCACGCACAACCACCTTCAAGCCGTTGTCGAGGGTGAATTCATGGGTGGGTTGCGGGTCGGCAGCCAGGGCCGAAAGTGGCAGGCAGACTGTGCTGAGCAGCAGGCCTGCGGCGCGGCGGGCTAGAGCAATCATTCGTTTTTAAACCTTTGGGGCTGCCCGCTTGTTCTTAGCGTCAGCGGGCGAGAGGGTGCTAGGATACTGATCCGTTTTACTGGCGGCCACGCCTATCAGGCCTTTGACGGCCTGCAGGTTGCATGGGTTACCGGCAGAAACTTTGAGTTTGTCAGCTAAACTCTGCGTTTTCGCCGACGATGCCGTTCCAGTCCTTCGTATTAGTCGACCTTTGAGGCGCTGTTGGTGCCTCGACAAAATGTTGCGCGTGAACAAGCTGGATCAATCGCAGTCTGTTCTGCATCGAATATTTATTTGCCGGGGCGCCTTTGGCGCGTCGCTACCGTGAGATAGCCGTCCTCCATGTTTGGTTCCAACGACGACAAGAAGACCCCAGCTGCGGCTGGCGAGAAGAAAAGCCTGTTCGGATGGCTGCGCAAAAAGCCGCAGGAACCCGTCGTCGAACAGCCACAACCGATTCCTGAGCCCACGCCGGTATCGGTAATAGAAGAAGCGCCTGCGCCGGTTGTCCTGCCGATCGCCGAAGCGGTGCTGCAACCCACAGTTGAAGCCGTTCCCGAGCCTGTCAGCGAAATCGTCGCTGAGGCTCCTCCGACCCAGGCCGCTGCGCCGTGGCTGACCCTGCCGGTTTCGGAAGAGCCAGTGGCGCTGGTCGAAGATGATCGGGCGCCGCATGTGACACCGTCGATTCCGGCGCCGACAGGGTTTACGCCAGCGCCGGTTCAAGAACCTGTGGCTGAGCCGGTTATTGAACCTGTTGTTGAGCCCGTCGTTGTGGCCGAGCCAGCGCCGATTGCCAGCGAACCGGTGGCTCCGGTATTCGTTGCCCCGGTTGCCCCGGTTGCCCCGGTTGCTCAGATTGCTCCAGTCGCTCCGGAGCCCACACCTGTTCCCGCTCCGGTGCTTGAGCCGGTCGCTGCACTGGTCGAGACGCCGGTCGAACCCGCACGTACCGAAGAATCCAAAGCCGGCTTCTTTGCCCGCCTCAAGCAGGGCCTGTCCAAGACCAGCGCCAGCATTGGTGAAGGCATGGCCAGCCTGTTTCTGGGCAGGAAGGTCATCGATGACGAGTTGCTCGAAGACCTCGAGACGCGCTTGCTGACTGCCGACGTCGGTGTTGAAGCCACCTCGGTGATCATCCAGCGTCTGACCCAGAAGGTTGCACGCAAGGAACTGGCCGACGCAGACGCGCTGTACAAATCCCTGCAGGCCGAGCTCGCCGCGATGCTCAAGCCTGTCGAGCAGCCGCTGAAAATCGTCTCGCAGAACAAGCCGTTCGTGATTCTGGTGGTCGGCGTCAACGGCGCCGGCAAAACCACGACCATCGGCAAACTGGCGAAGAAGCTGCAGTTGGAAGGCAAGAAAGTCATGCTCGCTGCCGGCGACACCTTCCGCGCTGCAGCCGTCGAGCAGTTGCAGGTCTGGGGTGAGCGCAACAAGATCCCGGTGATCGCGCAGCACACGGGCGCCGACTCGGCCTCGGTGATCTTCGATGCCGTGCAGGCCGCCAAGGCCCGTGGCATCGACGTGTTGATCGCCGACACCGCCGGTCGTCTGCACACCAAAGACAACCTGATGGAAGAGCTGAAGAAGGTTCGCCGGGTGATCAGCAAGCTCGACGCCGATGCGCCGCACGAAGTGCTGCTGGTGCTCGATGCCGGTACCGGCCAGAACGCCATCAACCAGGCCAAGCAATTCAACCAGACCGTCGAACTGACCGGCCTGGCGCTGACCAAGCTCGACGGCACCGCCAAGGGCGGGGTGATTTTTGCCCTGGCCAAGCAATTCGGCCTGCCGATCCGCTACATCGGCGTCGGTGAAGGCATCGACGATTTGCGTACTTTTGAAGCAGAACCCTTTGTCCAGGCATTGTTTGCCGAGCGGGAGCGTTCATGATTCGTTTCGAACAGGTCGGTAAACGCTACCCGAACGGTCACGTCGGCTTGCATGAGCTGAGCTTTCGAGTCCGTCGGGGCGAATTTTTGTTTGTCACCGGCCATTCCGGCGCCGGTAAAAGCACCTTGTTGCGCCTGCTGCTGGCCATGGAGCGTCCAACCAGCGGCAAATTGCTGCTCGCCGGGCAAGACCTGAGCACCATCAGCAACGCGCAGATCCCCTTCCTGCGTCGTCAGATCGGCGTGGTGTTTCAGAATCACCAGTTGCTGTTCGATCGCACGGTGTTCAACAACGTTGCGCTGCCCTTGCAGATCCTCGGCCTGTCCAAGGCCGAAATCGCCAAGCGCGTGGATTCGGCGCTGGAGCGCGTGGCCCTGTCGGACAAGACCGACTTGTATCCGGGCGACCTGTCCACCGGTCAGCAGCAGCGTGTGGGCATTGCCCGCGCCATCGTCCACCGCCCGGCCTTGCTGCTGGCGGACGAACCGACCGGTAACCTCGACCCGCGTCTGGCCGCTGAAATCATGGGTGTGTTCGAAGACATCAACCGCCTCGGCACCAGCGTGCTGATCGCCAGTCACGACCTGGCCCTGATCGCCCGCATGCGCCACCGCATGTTGACCTTGCAACGCGGTCGATTGATCGGCGACGGGGAGGCTGCGGAATGAGTGCAACACGTAGTCCCAAGGTTTCCGAACGTGTGGCCCCGAAGGCCGCCGACCCACAGCCACAGAAGAAAAAGCGCGACGATGACGACGGGCCGGACTTTGCCACATTGTTCCGTGCCTGGATTGAAAGTCATCGCGCCAGCCTGCTGGACAGCCTGCGTCGGCTGGGCAAGCATCCCATTGGCAGTTTTTTCACCTGCATGGTGATGGCGGTGGCCCTGAGTTTGCCTATGGGGCTGTCACTTTTGCTAAGCAACGTCGAGCGTCTTGGCGGTTCCTGGCAGCGTGCGGCGCAGATCTCCCTGTACCTCCAGCTCGAAGCCAGTCCGGCGGAAGGCGAATCCCTGCGCGAGCAGATCAAAGGTATGCCAGGCGTGGCGGATGCAGAATTCGTCGGTCGGGATCAGGCGCTTGAAGAGTTCCAGCAGCAGTCCGGTTTGGGCGATGCGCTCAAGGAATTGCCAGAGAACCCGCTGCCAGGCGTGGTCCTGGTGACGCCGAAGGAAGTCGACAAGCCTGCGCTTGAAGCATTAAGACAAAAACTATCCGAGCTTCCGAAGGTACAACAGGCGCAACTTGATTTAGTGTGGGTCGAGCGTCTGGCAGCCATCCTCAAGCTGGGCGACCGATTTGTCTTCGGTCTGACCGTGCTTCTGGTTTCTGCATTACTTTTGGTGATAGGCAATACCATTCGTCTTCATATTGAAAACCGCCGCACAGAGATAGAAGTGATTAAACTGGTCGGCGGCACTGACAGCTATGTGCGCAGGCCCTTTCTCTATATGGGCGCGTTGTATGGCTTTGGTGCGGGGGTTCTGTCCTGGGGGGTGCTGGCGTTTGGCCTGGACTGGCTGAACGACGCGGTGGTTGGGCTGGCCGGTTTGTATGGCAGTGATTTTGCGTTGGCCGGTGTGCCGGTTGCCGACGGTCTGTCTCTCTTGCTTGGCGCGGTGCTGTTGGGGTATATCGGTGCATGGATTGCAGTCGCACGCCACCTGAGGGAGCTTGCGCCTAAGTAGTATCATTTTGCTCGTATTGACCTTTCAGCGTTTTTGGGTTTTTGGGAACTTGTTTTTCGGTTTCCGGTCAATTTTCGCAGTGCTGAACTGCACGAGTTTGTAAGTCGGAGGTTTTTTCGTATGACCAATTCTTTGCAACCTGCATATGCTCTGGTCCCGGGTGCGAACCTGGAGGCCTATGTGCACACCGTCAACAGCATTCCATTGCTGACGCCGGAGCAGGAGCGTGAACTGGCCGAGAGTCTCTATTATGAGCAGGATCTTGAGGCGGCTCGGCAGATGGTGCTCGCCCACCTGCGGTTTGTCGTACATATCGCCCGTAGCTATTCCGGCTACGGTCTGGCTCAGGCTGACCTGATCCAGGAAGGTAACGTCGGCCTGATGAAGGCTGTGAAGCGCTTCAACCCGGAAATGGGTGTGCGTCTGGTTTCGTTCGCCGTGCACTGGATCAAGGCTGAAATCCACGAGTTCATCCTGCGTAACTGGCGCATCGTGAAAGTCGCGACCACCAAGGCCCAGCGCAAGTTGTTCTTCAACCTGCGCAGCCAGAAGAAGCGTCTGGCGTGGCTGAACAACGAGGAAGTCCACCGTGTGGCGGAAAGCCTCGGTGTGGAGCCTCGGGAAGTGCGCGAGATGGAAAGTCGCCTGACCGGCCATGACATGGCCTTCGACCCGGCTGCCGAAGCCGACGACGACAGCGCTTTCCAGTCGCCGGCCAACTATCTGGAAGACCACCGGTATGATCCGGCCCGTCAACTGGAAGACGCTGACTGGAGCGACAACTCCAACCACAACCTGCACGAAGCGCTGGAAGTGCTGGACGACCGCAGCCGTGACATCCTCTACCAGCGCTGGCTGGCGGAAGAAAAAGCCACGCTGCATGACCTGGCGCAGAAGTACAACGTATCGGCCGAGCGTATTCGTCAGCTTGAGAAGAGCGCGATGAACAAGCTCAAAGTGTCGATCGCCGCCTAAACGCGGTACAGGCAATAAAAAAACGCCCCGATCATTGATCGGGGCGTTTTGTTTTTAGGGGCAAAAGATCGCAGCCTTCGGCAGCTCCTACAGGAATACGCGATCCAATGTAGCTGCCGAAGGCTGCGATCTTTACTGCGCCCAAGGCGCCCGGCGCGAATCATTAAGGCCGACCAGATAGCTGTCGCCACCCAGCTGGCTCATCTGCCGCCGAATCCAGCCGGCCCGCCGCGCCACGTACCCGGTCGGATGGCTGGCACTCCATACCCGAGGATTGGGCAATACGGCAGCGAGCATGCTCGATTGTTGACGGCTGAGGTTCTTGGCGCTCACACCGAAATGATGCCTGGCTGCCGCTTCGGCGCCAAACACGCCGTCATCCCATTCGACACTGTTCAGGTAAACCTCAAGGATCCGCTGCTTGGGCCAGAAAATTTCGATCAGCCCGGTGAACCAGGCTTCCAGGCCTTTGCGCAGCCAGCTGCGGCCGGACCACAGGAACAGATTCTTCGAGACTTGCTGGCTGAGCGTGCTGGCACCGCGGATGGTGCCGCCAAGTTCGTTGTGGGCCAGGGCTTTCTGAATCGCGCCGAAGTCGAAACCCCAATGCTCCGGGAATTTCTGATCTTCGCCCGCAATCACGGCGAGCTTCAGGTCATCGGAGATCTTGTCCCAGGGTTCCCAGTCACGTTGCAGATCGATAGGTTCGCCGTCGAACCAGGATTCGATCTTGCGCTCGACCATCAGCGTCGTCCCCGGTGGAGGCACGAACCGAAAAATCAGCACCAGCAAAACGCTGCCGCCCATGAACCAGAGCACGGCCTTGGTGAAACGACGGAAATAGATACGCAGCATAGAGATGGCTTGGCCGAACCCGTTGAGCGGGCCATTATACAGACCCTGCTGATCGAGACTGACTGGAGTTCTTCATGCTGCGTGGCTTTTTGATGCTGGCCGCTTTTTTCGGTTTCACCGGTGTCGGTCTTGGGGCCTTTGCCGCCCATGGATTGAAAAACCGCCTGAGCGCCGAGTACCTGGCGATTTTCCATACCGGCGTCACCTACCAGTTGGTGCACACACTGGCGTTGTTGGGCGTCGCATTACTGGCCACGCAGATTCCCGGGCGTCTCGTGACGTGGGCGGGTGCATCGTTTGCCATCGGTATCTTGTTGTTCTCCGGCAGTCTGTACGTGTTGACGCTGACCGGTGTCAGCAAGCTCGGGATCATTACGCCTTTCGGTGGCCTGGCCTTCCTGGTGGGCTGGTTTTGCCTTGGGTTGGCCGCCTGGCGCTTGCCACTGACCGCTTGACGCTTGTTGCTGACCTTTAGGTCATGATCGGGCTAGAATGCCAGCCCCTAAAAATGATGGCGGCATTCGGCATGCGCATTCAGTTGAACGGCGAATCCTTGGAACTGCCCGACGGTGAAACCGTTGCGGCCCTGCTTACCCGTCTGGACCTGACCGGTCGCCGGGTGGCGGTCGAACTCAATCTGGATATCGTCCCGCGCAGTCAGCATGCAGACACTGCATTGAACGACGGCGACAACGTCGAAGTGGTGCACGCCATCGGCGGCGGCTAGCAGCCTCGGCCCAGTGGCCACAGAATTCTGCAAGTACCTCACCCCTACAGAGGATTTCCCATGAGCATCGTTCGTAGCGACAAGCCTTTCGTCCTGGCCGGTCGTACTTACCAGTCGCGTTTGCTGGTCGGTACCGGCAAGTACCGTGACATGGAAGAAACCCGCCAGGCCATCGAAGCCTCGGGTGCCGAGATCGTCACTTTCGCCGTGCGCCGCACCAACCTCGGTCAGATCGAGGGCGAGCCGAACCTGCTCGAAGTGCTGTCGCCGGATCGCTACACCTTCCTGCCAAACACCGCCGGTTGCTACGACGCTATCGAGGCCGTGCGCACTTGCCGTCTGGCCCGTGAGCTGCTCGATGGCCACAATCTGGTGAAGCTGGAAGTGCTGGCCGATCAGAAAACCCTGTTCCCCAACGTGATCGAAACCCTCAAAGCCGCCGAAACGCTGGTCAAGGAAGGTTTTGACGTGATGGTCTACACCAGCGATGACCCGATCATCGCCCGCCAATTGGCGGATATCGGCTGCATCGCGGTCATGCCGCTGGCCGGTCTGATCGGTTCGGGTCTGGGCATCTGCAATCCGTACAACCTGCAGATCATCCTGGAAGAAGCCAAGATTCCGGTGCTGGTGGATGCCGGTGTGGGTACCGCGTCCGATGCCACCATCGCCATGGAATTGGGTTGTGATGCGGTGCTGATGAACTCGGCCATCGCCCACGCCCAGCAGCCAGTGATGATGGCCCAGGCCATGCAACACGCCATCCTTGCAGGTCGCATGGCCTACCTCGCCGGCCGCATGCCGAAAAAACTCTATGCCAGCGCCTCTTCGCCGCTGGATGGTCTGATCAAGTAAGAGCCATTGATGACTGAATCGAACGACACGCCAATCCCGACGGAAGAAGGCGACGAGCGCCAACACCGCCGCATCAAGAGTTTCGTGATGCGCGCCGGGCGCATGACCGAAGGCCAGCAAAAGGGCCTGGAGCAGGGCACGCCGCTGTTCGTGCTGCCACTGGCCGATGCGCCGGTGGACTTCGACCAGGTGTTCGGTCGCTCGGCTCCGCGCTCGCTGGAAATCGGTTTCGGCATGGGCCATTCACTGCTGGAAATGGCCGCGGCTTCGCCAGACCAGGACTTCATTGGCGTGGAAGTACACCGTCCGGGTGTCGGCGCGCTGCTCAATGGCGTGCTGACGCAGGGCCTGACCAACCTGCGGGTCTACGATTGCGATGCGATCGAAGTGCTCAACCGTTGCGTGGCCGATAACAGCCTCGATCGCCTGATGCTGTTTTTCCCGGACCCGTGGCACAAGAGCCGTCATCACAAGCGCCGTATCGTTCAGGCATCCTTCGCTGAGCTGGTGCGCAGCAAGTTGAAAGTCGGCGGCATTCTGCACATGGCCACCGATTGGGAACCGTACGCCGAGTACATGCTGGAAGTGATGAACGTTGCGCCGGGTTATCGCAACCTGGCTGAAGACGGCAAGTGCGTGCCCCGCCCGGCCGAGCGCCCGATCACCAAGTTCGAACGCCGCGGCGAACGTCTTGGGCATGGCGTGTGGGATTTGAAGTTCGAAAAACAGTCCTGACCCGTACAACCTGTAGGAGCCGGCTTGCTGGCGATGGAGTGTCAGTCGACATTGAGGTGGCTGACCCACATCGCCAGCAAGCCGGCTCCTACGGTTTTTTGTGCGTCCCGAAATCAGCGGCGGTCGGCAACTACGCCAGTCCCCGTAACCCGGCTGAATACGGCAAGTGCGTATCACGTCCAACCTGTAGGAGCCGGCTTGCTGGCGATGGCGTGTCAGTCGACATTGATGTGGCTGACCCACATCGCCAGCAAGCCGGCTCCTACGGATTTTTTGTGCGCCCCGAAATCAGCGGCGGTCAGCGACCACGCCAGTCAACGCCGGTACCCGTAACCCGGCTGAATACGGCAAGTGCGTATCACGTCCAACCTGTAGGAGCCGGCTTGCTGGCGATGGAGTGTCAGTCAACGTTGAGGTGGCTGACCCACATCGCCAGCAAGCCGGCTCCTACGGTTTTTTTGCGCGCCCCGAAATCAGCGGCGGTCGGCAAACGCCAGTACCCGTAACCCGGCTGAATACGGCAAGTGCGTATCACGTCCAACCTGTAGGAGCCGGCTTGCTGGCGATGGAGTGTCAGTCAACGTTGAGGTGGCTGACCCACATCGCCAGCAAGCCGGCTCCTACGGTTTTTTTGCGCGCCCCGATATCAGCGGCGGTCGGCAACTACGCCAATCAACACCAGTACCACCAGCAACACCGGCGCGAGGCTGTAGTTGTTGAACTGGCTCAGGCCGCGAACAACCCAAGGCGTGGCATAGATCAGCGCAGCGCCGCTGCCGATCATGCACAGCAGGGCCATCATCGGTACGCGCAGGGCGCCGGCAATGTTGCCCAGGCGTTGCTCGACCCAGCCTTTGAAATCCGCACCGAACAGCACCAGCAGGCAGCCCACCAGGGCCAGGGCGATTTCCGAGAGATTGCTGCGGCTCCAGCGAGACACGGTGGCGAGCAGGTCGAGTACCAAATCCATTCGTTTTCCCTTAAGGCTGAAATCAGCTCAGAAATTTCTGCAACAAGTCGTTGAGGAAGAGTTGTCCGCGCTCGGTAGCCGCCAGACGTGACGGTTCGACCTGCAATAGGCCGCTTTGTTCGGCTTCGCGACGCGCTTCGGCGAGGCTTT
Organism: Pseudomonas sp. Irchel s3b5; assembly: GCF_900187435.1. Lineage (NCBI taxonomy): Bacteria > Pseudomonadati > Pseudomonadota > Gammaproteobacteria > Pseudomonadales > Pseudomonadaceae > Pseudomonas > Pseudomonas sp. Irchel s3b5. Next base: position 65,014 of record NZ_FYDY01000006.1, on the reverse strand, counting down.
CCAGTGTCATGCCGGTGCGCTCCGGATAGAGCCGCGATTCGACGCCCTCCGTCAGGCGTAGCGCGTTCATCAGGAATTCGAACGGCATTTCATCGTTGGTCAGCGCTTTCTCGCCCGCCTTGAAGCTTTTCGACGGGTTCAGGTAATCCTTTGGCAAACGCGTCTTCCAGGTGCGGACGATGCGCCCGTCCGGATGGCTGAGCTTGCCGTGGGCACCGGCACCGATACCGATGAAGTCACCGAAACTCCAGTAATTGAGGTTGTGCCGCGCCGGGCGACCGGGTTGGGCATAGGCCGAGACTTCGTATTGCGCGTAACCGTGTTCGGCCAGCAGCGCTTGGCCCGCCTCCTGAATGTCCCACAAGGTATCGTCTTCCGGCAGCGTCGGCGGCTGGTTCCAGAACACCGTGTTCGGTTCCAGAGTCAGCTGATACCACGACAGGTGCGTCGGTTTCAGGGCGATGGCGGTGCGCAGGTCATTAAGGGCGTCGTCCAGGGATTGATCGGGCAAACCGTGCATCAAATCCAGGTTGAAGTTATCGAACCCGGCCTGACGTGCCATGCCCGCGGCGCGGACGGCTTCGTCACCGTTGTGAATCCGGCCCAGCGCCTGGAGTTTTTCCTGCTGAAAGCTTTGGATGCCGATCGACAGGCGATTGATCCCCAGTTTCCGGTAGGCCACAAACTTGTCTTGTTCGAAGGTTCCCGGATTGGCCTCCAGGGTGATTTCGATGTCGCTGGCAAACGGGATGCGCTGTTCGACGCCTTTGAGCAAGCGACCCAAGGCCTCGGCACTGAACAGGCTCGGCGTGCCTCCACCAAAGAAGATCGAACTCAACTCGCGGCCATAAACGGCGTGCAGATCCTGATCGAGATCCGCCAGCAGTGCATCGACGTACTCCTCTTCCGGCAGCACGGGGCTGGCGGTGTGGGAGTTGAAGTCGCAATAAGGGCATTTACGCACGCACCACGGGATGTGGATGTACAGCGCGAGAGGGGGCAGCACGGGCAGGGCGGCCCGAGGCGATTGCGCATCGCCGCCGAAGATCAGCGGCGACGCGGTGGATTCGCGGGTCATTTCAGGCCCAGACGCTGGCGCAGCAGATCCATTGCACGGGCGCGGTGGCTGATCTGGTTCTTGTCGGCCGGGCTCAACTCGGCGCTGGAGCAGTTGCGCTCCGGCACCCAGAACAGCGGGTCGTAGCCAAAACCGTGTTCGCCACTGGCAGCGGTCAGGATGTGCCCGTGCCACAGGCCTTCGCAGAGGATCGGTAACGGATCGTCGGCGTGACGCACCAGCGCCAACACACAGACGAACTGTGCACCGCGTTCAGCTTCAGGCACGTCTTTGAGCACGTCGAGCAGTTTGGCGTTGTTCGCCGCGTCGCCCTTGCCGTCGGCGTAACGCGCCGAATAGATGCCTGGCGCGCCGCCGAGGAAATCCACCGCCAGCCCGGAATCGTCGGCCAGCGCCGGAAGCCCGGAAATGCGTGCGGCATTGCGTGCTTTGAGGATGGCGTTTTCGACGAACGACAAACCCGTCTCTTCAGGCTCGATGCTGCTGAACTCGCCGATCGAGCGCAGGTGCACCGACTCGCCGAGCATGGCCTGGAGTTCTTTGAGTTTGCCGGCGTTATGGCTGGCCAATACGAGTTGCGTGAAGTTGATCATTGGCCGGGGAAGAGCTCTTGGTTGAAATTGATGGTGTTGATTTTGTCACCGGTCTGCACCTTGATGTCGAAGGTGCGGACTTCCTGCTGATCCACCGGAAATTGCGCGATGTAGTAGATCGCGCCTTGCTCGGTGATCTGCTTGAACTTCAGAGGCACGGTTTGGCTGGTCAGGTCTTTGACCGAGCCACTGACCTGGGCCATCAGTGGCTTGCCCTCCTTGATGACCGAAATGTTGATCACACCCTGGTTCTTGCTGCGGATCAGTTCAGCCGATTTGGCGATATCGGGTGTCAGGTACGTGGAGTTGAAGGTGTTGTAGTGCACCGTCACGTCGCCAAAGGTTTCCTGGCGCTCGCCCTTGATGGCGTCGGCGGCCGCGGCGGTGACGCTCAGGCAGGCAGTGAGTAGAAACAGCGCTAGACGACCCATGATCGTTCTCCTCGAAATGTGGTGGTTCAGACCGCGACCTTGTGGTCTGCAAGCCCGGGGCTGCTGACGCGGTAAATACCGATCTCACCTAACAGATTAGGCCAAAGCTTACTGGCCCACCCGTGTCGATGCTGTTGATCCACGGCAAGCCGATCAATGACCTTCGCTTCACGTTCGCGGCACAAGGCTTCAAAGTCGGCGAAGGTGCAGAAGTGAATGTTCGGCGTGTTGTACCAGGTGTACGGCAGGAATTCGGAAACCGGCATCCGGCCCTTGCTCGCCAGGTACCAGCGGCAGCGCCAGTGGCCGAAATTGGGGAAGGTGATGATGCATTGGCGGCCGACGCGCAGCATTTCGTCGAGGATCTTGTCCGGGTAATGCACGGCTTGCAGCGCCTGGGTCATGACCACGACGTCGAAGCTGTTGCTGGCGAAGTTGCCCAGGCCCTTGTCCAGGTCCTGCTCGATGACGTTGATGCCCTTGGCTATGCACTCGGCGATGTTGTCCGCGTCGTTTTCCAGGCCGTAGCCGGTCACTTGCTTGTTGTCGCGCAGCCACGTCAGCAGCTCGCCGTCGCCGCAACCGAGGTCGAGCACGCGGCTGCCGGCGGGGATCCATTCCTGGATGATTTCCAGATCAGCTCTCATGGCTATCTCACAACGTAATGCGGTTCATGTAATTGCCGAACGCCTGCAAGTAACGCGGGATCGGAATCAGAAAGGCGTCGTGGCCTTGCGGCGCATCGATCTCGAGGTAGCACACGTCTTTGCGCGCCGCCATCAGCGCATCCACCAGTTCCCGCGAACGGGCAGGGGAAAAGCGCCAGTCGGTGGTGAACGACATCACGCAGAACTTGGCTGTGGCGTTTTCGAAGGTTTTTGCCAGGTTATCGTCGAAGTTGGCCGCCGGATCGAAATAGTCCAGGGCCTTGGTCATCAACAGATAAGTGTTGGCGTCGAAACGCCCGGAAAACTCTTCGCCCTGATAGCGCAGGTAGCTTTCGACCTGGAACTCGACGCTGTGGAAGTCGTAGTTGAGCTTCTCGCTTTTCAGGCCGCGACCGAATTTCTCGCCCATGGAATCGTCGGACAGGTAGGTGATGTGCCCGACCATCCGCGCCAGCATCAGCCCGCGTTTGGGGATCACACCTTGTTCCTGGAACGAACCGCCGTGGAATTCGGGATCGGTGAGGATCGCCTGGCGCGCCACTTCGTTGAAGGCAATGTTTTGCGCCGACAGCTTGGGGGCCGAGGCGATGGCCAGGCAGTGACGGATACGCTCAGGGTAGGTGATGCTCCATTGCATCGCCTGCATGCCGCCGAGACTGCCGCCGATCACCGCCGCGAATTGGCGGATACCCAGCAAATCGGCCAGCCGCGCCTGGCTGTGCACCCAGTCTTCCACGGTCAACACCGGGAAGTCGGCGCCGAACGGTTTGCCAGTTTCCGGATTGATGCTGCTCGGGCCGGTGGAACCGTTGCAGCCGCCGAGGTTGTTCAGGCTGACCACGAAGAACTTGCTGGTATCGATCGGTTTGCCGGGGCCGATGCAACTGTCCCACCAACCGGGCTTGCGGTCGTCGACGCTGTGATAACCGGCAGCGTGGTGATGGCCGGACAAGGCGTGACAGATCAGCACAGCGTTGCTCGCCGTGGCGTTCAGCGTGCCGTAGGTTTCGTAGATCAGGTCATAGGCTGGAAGCGAGCGACCGCAGGCCAACGCCAGGGGTTCGCTGAAGTGCGCCGTTTGCGGCGTCACCAGACCAACAGAATCGGGGGGGAAGGCAGCTGGCATCGACCCTGCTCTCATTGAAATGAGGCGTAAGTCTAAAGACCGCTGGGGTTAGCGGCAAGCAACGATCGGGCCTGAATTTTCCCTGTAGGACCGAGGTGTGGCCATCGCGAGCGAGCTCGCTCCTACAGGGGGAACGCATTCCAATGCAGGAGCGAGCCTGCTCGCGATGAACGATGACGCGATTAGATCAGAATGCGCAGGATTTCCGGCATCATCGTCATGGCAGCAAGGTTGTTGATCACCAGCATGTCGATCAGCTTGAGTGCCAGGAACGCGAAGATCGGCGACAGATCCAGCCCGCCCAGGTTGGGCAGGAACTTGCGGAACGGCGCCAGGGCCGGTTCGCAGAGGTCGTTGACCAGTTCAGCGCCCGGGTTATGGCTGCCCGGAGCGACCCAGGACAGAATCACGCTGATGATCAGGGCGAAGAAGAAAATCTTCAGGAACAGCGCGGTCACGCCGATGAGCGACCAAATCAGCAGTTGCAGCGGGTTGCCGGTGGTGCCGTAGGTCAGCAGCAGGGTCAGGGCCATCAGTGCCAGTTGCACCAGAATCGCCAGCACCAGCGAGGACATGTCCAGGCCGAACATGCTCGGGATGATCCGGCGCAGTGGTTTGAGCAGCGGCTGGGTAGCCTTCACGATGAACTGGCAGAGCGGGTTGTAGAAGTTCGCCCGCACCAGTTGCAGCACGAAGCGCATCAGCACGATCAGCAGGTAAAGGCTGCCGAGGGTTTGCAGCACGTAGACCGCTGCAGTGTTCAATCCAATCATGAAAAGCTCCTTATTTGCCCAGTTGTTCGGCCATCTCGGCCGAGCGGTGCGCGGCGGCGCCGAGTGCTTTTTCGACCAGAGATTCGAAACCGTTGGCCTGGAACGACTTGATGGCGGCTTCCGTGGTGCCCGCAGGCGAGGTCACGCGACGGCGCAACTCAGCGGCGTCGACGTCGCTGGAGACGGCCATATGCGCGGCGCCCAAGGCAGTTTGCAAGGTGAGTTGCGCTGCGATGTCCGTTGGCAGGCCAAGTTTTACGCCGGCAGCGGTCATCGCCTCGATCAGCAGGAAGAAGTACGCCGGACCCGAACCGGAAACGGCGGTGACGGCGTCCAGTTGCTGCTCTTCATCCAGCCACAGGGCGATGCCGACTGCGGACAGCAGCTCTTGAGCCTGTTGACGCTGATCGGCAGTCACTTCGGCGGTCGCGAACAAACCGCTCACGCCCTGACGCAACAGGGCCGGGGTGTTGGGCATGCAGCGCACAATCGGCTGGGCGCCGAGCCAGTTGTTCATGCTGGCGCAAGTGATACCGGCGGCAATCGATACCACCAGTTGATTGGGCTTGAGGCTTGGGCGAAGGGCTTCGCAGACGGTTTTCATCGCCTGGGGTTTGACCGCCAGCACGACCACGTCGGCGCCTTCGATGGCCTGGGCGTTGTCAGCGAAGGTTTCGATGCCGTGCTCGGCGCTCACGCGGGCGCGGGTTTCGTCACCCGGATCGCTGGCGCGGATCTGCGCGGCATCCAGACCCTTGGCCCGCAGGCCGCCGATCAGGCTGGCGGCCATGTTGCCGGCACCGATAAAGGCAATACGCGTCTTGCTCATGTCAGGTCCTTAAAAGAGAGTTCATGGTTGACCATGCATTTGTGAATAGTCGCGAGCACCAAACAGGGCGGTACCAATACGCACCCAGGTGGCGCCTTGGGCAATGGCCGATTCGAGATCGTGGCTCATGCCCATGGAAAGTGTGTCGAGTGGCAGGTTCAGGCTGACTTGCAGGCTTTGCACAGCAGCAAAGGCAGCATCCTGTTCGGCGCGGTCGTCAGTCGGCTCGGGAATCGCCATCAATCCGCGTAACTTCAAGCGCGGCAGGGCGCTGATGGCATGGGCCAGGGCCGGCAGGTCGGCTGGCGTGCAGCCGGATTTGCTGGCTTCACCGCTGACATTGACCTGGATACAGATGTTCAAGGGCGGTAAATCGGCAGGGCGTTGCTCGGACAGACGTTGTGCGATTTTCAGACGATCCACGGAATGCACCCAGTCGAAATGCTCGGCGATGGCGCGAGTCTTGTTCGATTGAATGGGGCCGATGAAGTGCCAGATCAAGGCCAGGTCAGCCAGTTCAAGCTGCTTGCCCAGTGCCTCTTGCAGGTAGTTCTCACCAAAGTCACGCAGGCCGGCTGCATAGGCTTCGCGCAGGGCTTCGGCGGGTTTGGTCTTGCTCACGGCCAGCAGCTGGACGCTGTTTTCGGCGCGGTTGGCAGCAAGTGTTGCGGCATGTATGCGCGAACTAACCTGAAGAATGTTGTCTGCTATGGTGGACATCAAGAGGCGCCAGCGGTCTGAAGGTTCGCGGCATTCTACTGGAATTGAGAGGCGCAATGGATATCACTGAACTGCTGGCGTTCAGCGCCAAACAGGGTGCATCCGATCTGCATTTATCTGCCGGCCTGCCGCCGATGATTCGGGTGGATGGCGATGTACGACGGATCAATCTGCCGGCGCTGGACCATCAGCAAGTCCAGGCGCTGATCCACGCCATCATGAACGACACCCAGCGAGGGGACTTCGAGAAACACCTGGAAACCGACTTTTCGTTCGAAGTGCCTGGTGTGGCGCGTTTTCGGGTCAATGCGTTCCACCAGAACCGTGGTGCGGGCGCGGTGTTCCGCACCATTCTCTCGAAAGTGCAAAGCATGGAAGAGCTGGGCATGGGCGAAGTGTTTCGCAAAATGACCGATGCACCACGCGGCCTGGTGTTGGTCACCGGGCCGACCGGTTCCGGCAAATCGACCACGCTGGCGGCGATGATCGACTACCTCAACACCCACCGCCATCACCACATTCTCACCATCGAAGATCCCGTCGAATTCGTGCACGAACCGCGTAAATGCCTGATCAATCAGCGCGAGGTGCACCGCGACACCCGCAGTTTCGCCGCAGCCCTGCGCTCGGCATTGCGCGAAGACCCTGATGTGATTCTGGTGGGGGAGATGCGTGACCTGGAGACCATTCGCCTGGCATTGACCGCCGCCGAGACGGGCCACCTTGTGTTCGGCACCTTGCACACCACATCGGCGGCGAAGACCATCGACCGGGTGGTGGACGTGTTTGCGCCAGACGAGAAAGCGATGGTGCGTTCGATGCTCGCTGAATCGCTGGTGGCCGTGGTGTCGCAGACACTGATCAAGAAGATTGGCGGCGGGCGCATTGCCGCGCACGAAATCATGCTGGGGACATCTGCGATCAGGAATTTGATCCGCGAGAACAAGGTGGCGCAGATGTTCTCGTCGATTCAGTCGGGCGGGTCGTTGGGGATGCAGACGCTGGATATGAGCTTGAAGGAATTGGTGAACAGAGGGTTGATCAGTCGAGATCATGCGCGGGAGAAGGCGCGGTCACCGGATGGTTTTTGAGGGATAGTGCTACCTGTGGCGAGGGAGCTTGCTCCCGCTGGGCTGCAAAGCAGCCCCAAAAATCTGGGAGCGCTGCGCACTCCAGCGGGAGCAAGCTCCCTCGCCACAAGTGTTCGGCTTCAGACGAGCACTTGGCTAATCAGCGCTGAACAACCCGCAACGCGTTCTGTTCTTTTGGCAGTACGCGCTTGGCAACCACGTAGTGCTTTTCCCAGTACGGCTTCTTCAGGGTGTCGATGGAAACCGACTTGCCACGACGCGGTGCGTGGATGAAGCGGTCGTTGCCCAGGTAGATGGCAACATGATTGACTCGACGGCTCTTGATGTTGAAGAAAATCAGGTCGCCCGGCTTCAGGTCTTCGCGATCCACTTTCTCGCCATGACCCTTGGCCATGGCATTGGACGTGCGAGGCAGGTCAAAGGTGGCGTCGTTGAACGCATACTTCACCAGACCGCTGCAATCGAAGCCTTTGCTCGGGCTGCTGCCGCCCCAACGGTACGGCGTACCCAGGACGTTCACAGCGCGGCTCAGCACATTGCTGCTTTCCTTGGATGCCATAGGTGGCACCAGGCTGCTTTTGCTGGTCAACTCTGGAGCGGTTTTGACCGATTTACTGCTTTTGCTGGAAGGGGCAGAAGCGTGGGATTTTGGGGTGTAACCATTAACGTTTGGAAGACGTTGCTCACGATTGGTGGCGTGGGCGGCCAGTGGCATCAAAAGGCAAATGGTTAGCCATGTCTTTAAAAATGAACGCATTAAGCAAGGCTCGGATAGGTGAACGCGCAACTTTATAACAGCTTTTTTTGCCGTTCCGAGGCCGTTGGTCGATTCAACCCGGAGGTCAACGGAACCAATCAAGCGGCATTTGGGTGAAATTGTCGGACAGAAGTCAGGTGCTATAAGGCTTTGGCGGGAATGACAGTAGCATTTGCCATACGTCGGGTGCCTGTAAAAAAGTCACAAAGAATTCAAGAATATTTATCTATCGTGTGAAACGAGGTTATCCATGAACCCCTATCAACAAACTGTTCAGCAGCAAGATACGCACAGCAAAGTCATCGGTTATTTGCTGTGGGTTTTTGGTTTTACCGGTGCTCACCGCTTCTATTACGGAAAGCCGGTGACCGGAACGATCTGGTTCTTCACCTTTGGATTGCTGGGGATTGGCTGGCTCATCGACCTGTTCCTGATTCCGGCAATGGACCGCGAGGCTGATTTTCGGTTTACCGCAGGGCCGATCGAATACAACGTGGCGTGGATTCTGCTGACGTTTCTCGGCGTATTCGGTGTGCACCGGATGTATCAGGGGAAATGGATCAGCGGGCTGCTGTACCTGGTGACGGGCGGGTTGTTCTTTTTGGGAGTGCTGTATGACTTCTGGACGCTGAATGATCAGGTTTCGGTGCGTAACGCCCAGAATCGCGGCGCCTTTTAAGTAAGCCATCGCTAGCAGGCTAGCTCCCACAGGGGATTTGTGTTGTTCACAGATCCTGTGTGGGAGCTAGCCTGCTAGCGATTGGGGCAACGCGGTCTTAAGCCTGGTGGCTGATCCGTCCGTCCACCAGGGTGTAACGCACTACGCCCGGCAGGCTGTGGCCAATGAACGGGCAGTTCTCGCCTTTCGACAGCCAGGTTTCACCCGCGACGGTCGAAGCCGCAGGGTCGAACAGCACGATATCCGCCGCACCACCCACCGCCAATTTGCCCGCCGGCAGGCGCAAGGCCTCGGCAGGACCGGCACTGAGGCGTGCCAGCAGCGTCGGCAAATCCAGCAAGCCGTCTTCCACCAGTGTCATCGCCAGGGGCAGCAGCAATTCAACACTGCTGATGCCCGGTTCGGTCGCGCCGAACGGTGCCAGTTTGGCGTCACGCTCGTGGGGTTGGTGGTGGCTGGAAATGGCCGAGATCACCCCTGACTTCACCGCAGCACGCAGGCCATCGCGGTCGGCGCGGGTGCGCAGCGGCGGCTGGACGTGATACAGGCTGCTGAAATCGATCAGCGCTTCGTCGGTCAGGATCAATTGATACAGCGCCACGTCCGCCGTGACGTTCAGGCCGCGAGCCTGAGCCTGGGCAATCAGTTCCACGCCACGGGCGCTGGTGAGCTGGCTGAAGTGCGCGCGCACGCCACTTTGCTCGACCAGAAGCAGGTCTCGGGCCAGAGCCACGGTTTCGGCGCTTTCCGGAATGCCCGGCAGGCCAAGGAAACTGGCAGTCGGGCCTTCGTGGGCCAGTCCGCCTTCGGCGAGGTCGTGATCCTGGGAGTTGAAAATCACCGTCAGGTCGAAGGTAGCCGCGTACTCCAGCGCCCGACACAGGGTGCGGGTGTTGCGGAAACTCTCCAGACCATTGCCGAAGGCCACGCAACCGGCATCGCGCAGGGCGACCAGTTCTGCCAGCTGTTCGCCGTCCAGGCCTTTGCTCAGGGCGCCGATCGGGAAGACTTTGGTGTTGCCGGCCTCACGGGCGCGGTCGAGGATCAGTTCGGCCACGGCCGAGGTGTCCAGCACCGGTTTGGTTTTTGGCGGACAGCACAGGCTGGTAACGCCACCGGCCGCGGCGGCGCGGGTTTCGCTGACGATCGAGCCTTTACGGCTGTAACCCGGCTCGCGCAGGGCGACGTTGAGGTCGACCAGGCCAGGCGCGGCCACCAGGCCTTGGGCGTCGAGGGTGTCGACGGCGACAAAACCGGCCGGTGCGGCGCCAAGGGCGACGATCTTGCAGGCTTCGATATGAATGTCGGTCACTTGATCCAGGCCGCTGCTTGGATCGATGACGCGTGCGCCGAGAATGCTGAGCTTCACTGGGCGTTCTCCTGCTCGAATTGGCGCTGGGCTGTCTGCCCGCTCATGGCCATGGACAGCACGGCCATACGAATCGCGATGCCGTAGGTGACCTGGTTGAGGATCACCGAGTGCGGACCGTCGGCCACCGCCGACTCAATCTCCACGCCGCGGTTGATCGGCCCCGGGTGCATGACGATGCAATCGGGTTTGGCCCCGGCCAGGCGCGCGGTGGTCAGGCCGAACAGGCGGTAGAACTCACCTTCGCTCGGCAGCAGGCCACCGGTCATGCGCTCACGCTGCAAGCGCAGCATGATCACCACGTCGACGTCTTTCAGGCCTTCGGTCATGTCGGTGTAAACCTTCACACCGTATTGCTCGATGCCGATCGGCAGCAGGGTTTTCGGTGCAATCACGCGAATGTCCGGGCAGCCGAGGGTTTTCAGCGCCAGCATGTTCGAGCGTGCGACCCGCGAGTGCAGGATGTCACCGACGATGGCCACCGAGAGGTTTTCGAAGCCACCCTTGTGCCGGCGAATGGTGAGCATGTCGAGCATGCCCTGGGTCGGGTGCGCGTGACGGCCGTCGCCACCGTTGATGATTGCCACTTGCGGGCACACATGCTCGGCGATGAAGTGCGCGGCGCCGGAGTCACCGTGGCGCACAACGAACATGTCGGCAGCCATGGCTTCAAGATTGCGCAGGGTATCGAGCAGGGTTTCCCCCTTGCTTGCCGACGATGTCGACACGTTCAGGGTAATCACGTCTGCCGACAGGCGCTGGGCCGCCAGTTCGAAGGTGGTGCGGGTGCGGGTCGAGTTCTCGAAGAACACGTTGCACACGGTCTTGCCGCGCAACAACGGGACTTTTTTCACAGCCCGTGCGCCCACTTCGAGGAAGGAGTCGGCAGTGTCGAGGATTTCCGTCAGCAACTCGCGGCGCAAACCGTCGAGCGAGAGGAAGTGACGCAGCTGGCCCTGATCATTGAGCTGCAGCGGGCGCTTGGTTTCTAGAGGCGTCATCGCGAGGGGGACTCTCAATAGGGCGAATTAAAGGGCGAGGTCTTGCAGTTCGAGCGCAAGCTCCGGACCGGACAGCTTCACGCGCTCGTGGGCGGCCAGCGACAGGGTCGCACCGACCACGTTCGGACGGATCGGCAGTTCGCCGGCGTCCAGGTCTAGCAGGCACACCAGCGTCACGCTGGCCGGACGGCCGTAGTCGAACAATTCATTCAGGGCGGCGCGGACGGTCCGGCCGCTCATCAGCACGTCATCGATCAGCACCAGGTGCTGGCCTTCGATTTCGAACGGTAGCGCCGAAGGGCGCACTTGCGGGTGCAGGCCGTTCTGGCTGAAGTCGTCGCGATAGAAGGAAACATCCAGGGTGCCGAGGGGCTCGTCGCTGCCCAGTTCCTTGAGCAAGGCCTGGGCGACCCAGACGCCGCCGGTACGAATGCCGATGTAGCGCGGTTCGCTGATAGCACGGTGTTCCAGATGGGCCTTTAGACGCGTGGCCATCTGGCTGATCAGTTCGGCGGGATTGGGCAGGCTCATGGTTGCTCCTTCTTGGGCCCGAGCCGGTGCTGCTTCAACGGCAGGCTCGGGTTGTAGCTAAGAGAGGCGTGTAAACGACTCGTCAGGATTCGAACAATGCAGTGTTTGCGTCGAGCCAGCCTTGCAGCAGCAGGGCGGCGGCGATGGCGTCGACCGGGTTGTCGCGGTAGCTGCCCTTTTGTCCGCCGCGATCACGTCGCTCGCCTTTGGCTTCAAAGGTCGTCAGGCGTTCATCGTGGGTGTAGAAGGGCAGGTTGAAACGGCCGTTCAAACGGCGGGCGAACTTTTCGGCTCGCAGGCACATGTCGCTCGGTGTGCCGTCCATGTTCAATGGCAGGCCAACCACCACGGCATCGGGTTTCCACTCTTTAATGAGGGCCTCGACCTGGTTCCAGTCAGGAATGCCGTTCTGCGCTTTCAAGGTGCACAGCTCACGGGCCTGGCCGGTGATCACCTGGCCGACCGCAACGCCGATCTGTTTGGTGCCGTAGTCGAATCCGAGAATCAGCCGCAGGGCCATCAGGCGTGCCCCGCCTGGCTGGTGAGCAGGCTGAGATTGACGCCCAGGTGTTTGGCGGCCGCTTCCAGGCGCATTTCGCTGCTGGTATTGAACAGGATGTCGGCGTCGAAGGGGCAATTCAGCCAGGCGTTCTGGGCCAGTTCGGCCTCCAGTTGACCGGCTTCCCAGCCCGCATAACCGAGGGCAATCAGGCTTTTAGCCGGACCGACACCGTCAGCGATGGCGAACAATACGTCCTGAGAGGTCGACAGGGACAATTCGTCCTCCAGATCAACGGTTGCCTGGAAGCTCAGACCTTTAGGGTGCAGCACAAAACCGCGATCGGTCTGTACCGGGCCACCAATGAAGATCGGCACATGCTGGCAGAGCGCTGGCGGCTCGATGTCCGGGCGCAATTGCTCAAGAATATCGGCCAGGCTCAGGTCTTGCGGACGGTTGATCACCAGCCCCATGGCACCATTGGCCGAGTGCTCGACGATATAGGTCAAGGTGTGCGCAAAGTTCGGGTCGGCCATGTGTGGCATGGCGATCAGGAATTGATGCTTGAGGTAGCTGGGGCTGACGTTTTTCATGAGCGCTAGTGTGGCGTTCGAGGGGCGAACTGACAAGCTGGGGAGTGATGTTTGCTTGAGATTGGTCGCTGGTTCGCATGGTCAAACGGGTGTAACGCGGTCCTGTAGGAGCCGGCTTGCTGGCGAATGCGATTTCAAGGACGCCATCGCCAGCAAGCCGGCTCCTACAGGTCATAGGCCCATCAGTTGCTGGACAGTCGATCGCCGCGGGCAAACTTCCAGGTGCGGATGATTTCCAGGCGGTCGATGTCCGACAGGTCGCCGGTAAACGGTGCAAAAGGCGCCGCCAGTCGCACAATCCGCTGGGCCGCCTGATCCAGCAGCGGTTGCCCGGAAGATTCCAGCACCAGCACTTCATACAACGAGCCGTCGCGGTTGATCGAAACCATCAGGCGCAGGTTGCCGTAGATCTGTTTGCGCCGTGCTTCGTCGGGGTAATTGAGGTTGCCGATACGCTCGACCTTCTTGCGCCATTCGTCTTTGTACCAGGCGCCCTTGTCGCGCATGGTCGAGGCGGCGCTCAGGCGGTGGATGCGCGGGCGCTTGGCGTACAGCTGTTGTTCGGCCGCCAGTTCCGCTTCGAGGCTGGCGATGTCGCTGGACAACTGCTCGCTGTCGAACGTCGGCGCCTGGACCATGGGTTTGGCTTCGGTCTTGGGCTCTTCGGTCTTGGCGGGGGCTTTTTTCGGTTTTGGCGCGATGGTGGTCACGGCAGCCTTTGGCGGCGCTTGCTGCACTTCTGGCTTGGCGGCCGGTGGTGGCGTGACCTTCTGTACTTTGTTGTCCTGGAAGGGCGCGACCTCGGTGGTCTTGGGAATCGCCTTTTTATCCAGGGTGCCGCTGCCTTGCTGATTTTCCTGGGCGAGGAAGTCGGCTTTTTCAGGCTTTTTTTCGCTTTTGAACGTGGCGAGGGTGATTTCCAGGGTTTTGCTGATCTGCTTGGGCTCGACCACTGCAAACCCGACGCCCAGCAACAGCGCCAAGTGGATCAGCGCCGCGAGAAACAGGGTAAAACCGAGGCGATCGGCCGGGCGCACGCCACGGTGGGCGAGTTCTGCGGGCAGATCGGACGGGAGTGTCATGACAAGGAAACCAACATCGCGTTTTTCACAGGCCGGGCATGATAACGCAATGTGGGTTCTTCATCGGCTGTTCTATATCAACGCGCTTTGAGCTTCTGATCGATGGCATCCATGAGCATGCCGCCGATGTCGGTGCCAAACGCGTTGTCAATCTCGCGAATGCACGTCGGGCTGGTGACGTTGATTTCGGTCAGGTGCTCGCCGATCACGTCCAGGCCAACGAACAGCAGGCCTTTTTCACGCAGGGTCGGGCCGACTTGTGCGGCGATCCAGCGATCCTTGTCGGTCAGCGGGCGCGCTTCGCCACGGCCACCGGCCGCCAGGTTGCCACGGGTTTCGCCCGCTGCGGGAATGCGCGCCAGGCAGTAGTCCACCGGCTCGCCGTCGATCATCAGGATGCGTTTGTCGCCGTCCTTGATCGCCGGCAGGTAGGCCTGGCCCATGATCTGCTGGGCGCCGAGGGCGGTCAGGGTTTCGAGGATCACCGAAAGGTTCGGGTCGCCAGCGCGATGACGGAAGATCGACGTGCCGCCCATGCCGTCCAGCGGCTTGAGGATCACATCGCCGTGTTTGGCGGCGAATTCACGCAGCACGTCGGCACGGCGGCTGACCACGGTCGGCGGCGTGCACTGCGGGAACAGCGTAGCGAACAGCTTTTCGTTGCAGTCACGCAGGCTTTGCGGCTTGTTGACGACCAGCACGCCGGCGCGCTCGGCCTGTTCCAGCAGATAAGTGGAGTAGACGAATTCCATGTCGAACGGCGGATCCTTGCGCATCAGGATCACGTCCAGATCGCTCAGCAACGCATCGCTTTCGGCGCCCAGTTCGAACCATTTTTCCGGGTTGGCGAACACCTGCAACGGCCGCATCCGCGCCCGGGCCTGGCCTTCGGCCTGGTACAGGTCGCGCTGCTCCATATAGAACAGTTCCCAGCCACGCTTCTGCGCGGCCAGCAGCATGGCCAGCGAGCTATCCTTTTTATAGGAGATGCTGGCGATAGGGTCCATGACAATCCCGACGCGAACGCTCATTGGGTTTTCCTCGAAATTTGGGGGGGCGAGAACCGCTTTTCTGTAGGAGCGAGCATGCTCGCGATGAACCCAAGAACACCGCGGGGTGTCAGGTTTCCCGCGTCATCGTTGACGTCAATCGCGAGCATGCCCGCTCCTACAGTTAATAGAAGCAGTGCCGTATAAAAGTGGCGTCAGAGTGGCGCTGAGTGTGTTCCCGGTCAAGGAAAAACCACCTTGAGGGTCGGCCGATAGATTGGTACTGGAGACTGTGCTAAAAAGACTGCCGAGTGGTACAGGCCCTTGAGTATCAAGGGCTTCGAGCCGCGTTAGCCGGCAAACGGACAATTTGTTTCGCAAAGGCGACGGTAGAGCATTTTATGGAACAGCAAACCAGCGCCTTGAAGGTCATGGTGATCGACGATTCGAAGACGATTCGCCGCACCGCCGAAACGCTGCTCAAGAATGTGGGTTGTGAGGTCATCACGGCTATCGACGGTTTCGATGCCCTGGCCAAGATTGTCGATAACCACCCAGGCATCATCTTTGTCGACATCATGATGCCGCGCCTGGATGGCTACCAGACCTGCGCCCTGATCAAGAACAACAGCGCGTTCAAGTCCACGCCAGTGATTATGCTGTCGTCCAAGGACGGGCTGTTCGACAAGGCCAAGGGGCGCATCGTCGGCTCCGATCAGTTTTTGACCAAGCCGTTCAGCAAGGAAGAATTGCTTGATGCGATCCAGGCCCATGTGCCGGGGTTCGCCGCTGTATTGCCGCAGTAGGACACGCACAGTGATGCTCGGCCAACGGGTCCGGCGTCGACAAAAATGGGGAAGACCATGGCACGTATTCTGATCGTCGATGATTCGCCGACCGAAATGTACAAACTGACCGGCATGCTGGAAAAGCACGGTCATGAAGTGTTGAAAGCCGAAAACGGTGCCGACGGCGTTGCGCTGGCCCGTCAGGAAAAGCCCGACGCGGTCCTGATGGACATCGTCATGCCCGGCCTCAATGGTTTCCAGGCGACCCGTCAGCTGACCAAAGACCCGGACACCGGGCACATCCCGGTGATCATCATCACCACCAAGGATCAGGAAACCGACAAGGTCTGGGGCACGCGCCAGGGCGCCAAGGATTACCTGACCAAGCCGGTCGATGAAGAAACCCTGATCAAGACCTTGAACAACGTACTGGCCGGTTGATCGGTCGCCCATGAACGAATCGCTGACGGCTTTCGAGCTGCTGCTGCAGATCGACCAGCGCTGTCGTTTGCTGGCGGCGGACTTGCCGTCCCAGCCGACTCGACGGGACAGTTGGAGCGGCATCGGTTTTCGCCTGGGCGAGCACTGGTACGTGGCTCCCATGAGGGAAGTCTGCGAGGTGCTGCACGAACCACGCTTCACTCAGCTGCCGGGGGTCAAACCCTGGGTCAAGGGTGTCGCCAATTTGCGCGGACGCTTGCTGCCGATCATGGATCTGGGGGGCTTCTTCGGGCATGAGCAGTCGGCGGCGCGCAGGCAACGGCGGGTGTTGGTGGTCGAGCATGAGGATGTGTTTGCCGGGCTGATGGTCGATGAGGTCTTCGGCCTCCAGCACTTTGCCCAGGACAGCCTGGAGCCGGTGTCGGCAGATGATTTGCGGGGGCCGATGTCGACGTTCGTCAAAGGGCGTTTTCAGCGTGAGCAGTGCTGGCAGGTGTTCAGCCCGTTTGCGTTGGCGCAGTCCCAAGGGTTCATGAACGTCGCGTTGTAACTGCGACCCTTGTAGGAGCGAGCTTGCTCGCGATGGTGGATCAGTCGACACCCATGTGGCTGACATCCATCGCGAGCAAGCTCGCTCCTACAGGGATTTCGGCAAGCTGCGCAAGTGTGGGTTAACAGGCGAGTACCGATGACAAAAGCAAAAGCAGGCAAGCCAATGGAAGGGTCGCGCAGCCGGTCGCAGATTATCGTGCTGTTCATCGCGCTGATCATCTTCATCATGCTGCTGTTCGCCAACTTCGCGTACCTCAACACCCAGGCCACCTACGATAAACAGTACATCGGCCACGCCGGCGAGCTGCGCGTGCTGTCCCAGCGCATCGCCAAGAATGCCACCGAGGCTGCCGCCGGCAAGGCCGCTGCATTCAAATTGCTTAGCGACGCGCGCAACGATTTCGCCTTGCGCTGGGGTTATCTGAAGAAGGGTGACCCGTCCACCGGCCTGCCTCCGGCACCGTCCGCCGTGCGCCCTGAAATGCGGGCCGTGCAGCAGGACTGGGATCGCCTGCTGAAAAACACCGACGCCATTCTCTCCAGCGAACAGACCGTGCTGTCGCTGCATCAAGTCGCTGCGACACTGGCCGAAACCGTGCCGCAGTTGCAGGTCGAGTACGAAAAAGTCGTCGAGACCCTTTTGCAACGAGGTGCGCCCGCCGCGCAGGTGGCGATGGCCCAGCGTCAGTCGTTGCTGGCCGAGCGGATTCTGGGTGCGGTGAACACCGTGTTGTCCGGCGACGAAAACTCGCAACAGGCCGCCGACGTCTTCGGCCGTGATGCGGCGCAGTTCGGCAAAGTGCTCAACGGCATGCTCCAGGGCGACCCGGCGCTCAAGGTCAGCCAGGTGGAAGACCGCGATGCCCGTGCGCGGCTCCAGGAGATTTCCGAGCTGTTCGAATTCGTCTCGGGCTCGGTGGATGAAATCCTCGAAACTTCGCCGGAGCTGTTCAAGGTCCGGGAGTCGGCGACCAATATTTTCAGCCTGTCGCAAACCCTGCTCGACGAAGCCTCGCAGCTGGCCGGTGGTTTCGAAAACTTCGCCGGCGGACGCGACACCCATACCATCGGCGGCTATGTGCTGGGCTTGGCGGCGCTGATGTCGATCATCCTCATCGGTCTGGTGATGGTCCGTGAAACCAATCGCCAACTGCGCGAAACCGCCGAAAAAAACGAGCGCAACCAGAACGCGATCATGCGCCTGCTCGATGAAATCGAAGACCTGGCCGATGGCGACCTGACGGTAACAGCCTCGGTGACGGAAGATTTCACCGGCACCATTGCCGACTCGATCAATTACTCCGTGGACCAATTGCGTGATCTGGTGGCGACCATCAACCTCACCGCTGGCCAGGTCGCCGCTGCCGTGCAGGAAACCCAGGCCACCGCCATGCACCTGGCCCAAGCCTCGGAACATCAGGCCCAGCAGATTTCCGAAGCGTCCACGGCGATCAACGACATGGCCGAATCCATCGACCAGGTGTCGGCCAACGCCGCTGAATCCTCGGCGGTGGCCGAGCGCTCCGTGGAAATCGCCAACAAGGGCAACGAGGTGGTGCACAACACCATCCACGGCATGGACAACATTCGCGAGCAGATTCAGGACACCGCCAAGCGCATCAAGCGTCTGGGTGAGTCCTCTCAGGAAATCGGCGACATTGTCAGCCTGATCGATGACATTGCCGATCAGACCAACATCCTCGCCCTCAACGCCGCGATCCAGGCTTCCATGGCGGGCGATGCCGGGCGCGGTTTTGCCGTGGTCGCCGATGAAGTGCAGCGTCTGGCCGAGCGCTCGTCGGCCGCGACCCGGCAGATCGAAACCCTGGTGCGGGCAATCCAGACCGACACCAACGAAGCGGTCATCTCCATGGAGCAGACCACCACCGAGGTGGTGCGCGGCGCGCGACTGGCGCAGGATGCCGGGGTGGCCCTGGAAGAAATCGAAGGCGTCTCCAAGACCCTGGCGGCGCTGATCCAGAGCATTTCCAATGCCGCACAGCAGCAGACAACGTCGGCCGGGCAGATTTCCCTGACGATGAACGTGATCCAGCAGATCACCACACAGACGTCGTCTGGCTCCTCCGCCACGGCCGAGAGCATCGGCAACCTGGCGAAAATGGCCAGTCAGTTACGCCGGTCGGTGTCCGGCTTCACCTTGCCGGCGGCCAAGGCGCAGGTTGTGGATAAAGCTTGAACCGCCCATGGGTATCTGAATTGTGATTGGAGTGGTTATGGGTGATCGGCACGACTATGTGGCCCTGGAGTGGGTCAAAGGCGAGATTGCCGAAACGCTGAAGCAGGCTCATCACGCGATCGAAACCGTGCTCGATGACCCGCAGGCGACGCACGCGCTGGATGAAAGCCTTTCGTGCATCCATCAGGTTCACGGCAGTTTGCAGATGGTCGAGTTCTACGGCGCGGCCTTGCTCGCCGAAGAGATGGAACAGCTCGCCCTGGCCTTGCAGGACAATCGCGTGAGCCATCGCGACGAGGCGTTGCACCTGTTGATGCAGGCCTTGGGGCAATTGCCGATTTATCTGGATCGGATACAAGGCGCACGCCGCGATCTGCCGCTGGTTGTGCTGCCGCTGATCAACGATCTGCGCAGTGCCCGTGGCGAAAACCTGTTGTCGGAAACCAGTCTGTTCAGCCCACAACTGCCCGACTTACCGTCGCTGACGGATGAGGCGCTGGCACAGCTCGAGCCGGTGGATTTCCCCAGTGTGGTGCGCAAGCTGCGGCAGATGTTGCAGATGGCATTGGTGGGGTTTCTGCGTGAGCAGGACAGCGAAACCAACCTCGATTACCTGGCCAAAGTCTTCGCCCGCCTCGAAGGCGTGTCCGGCAACGCACCCTTGAGCCCGTTGTGGCAGATCGCTTCGGCGTTGGTCGAAGGCATGCGGAGCGGCGTGATCGCCAACAGCCCGGCACTGCGCAGTCTGTTCAAGGACGCCGACAAGGAACTCAAGCGCCTGCTCGAACAGGGCATGCGCGGCATCAATCAGCCGGCACCGCCGGAGTTGCTCAAGAGCTTGCTGTTCTACATAGCCAAGGCCGAACATCCCACCGGGCAGATGCTGACCATGAAAGAACGCTACTCACTGGACGACGCGCTGCCCGACAGCGCGATGGTCGATGAAGAACGCGCGCGGCTGGCCGGTCCCGACCGCGACGCCATGCGCTCGGTGCTGGCGGCACTCTGCGAAGAGCTGGTGCGGGTCAAGGAGCGCCTGGACCTGTTCGTACGCAGCGACCGCCAGCACACCTCCGATCTCGACAGCCTGCTGGCGCCTTTGCGGCAGATTGCCGACACCCTGGCGGTGCTGGGTTTCGGCCAGCCGCGCAAGGTCATCATCGATCAACTGGCGGTGGTGCTGAGCCTCGCCCAGGGCCAGCGTGCGCCGGATGACGCGATCCTCATGGACGTCGCCGGGGCGCTGCTCTACGTCGAAGCGACGCTGGCCGGCATGGTCGGCACCGTGGAACCCGAGAGCCAGGAAGACAGTCGCCTGCCGACCACTGACCTGACGCAGATCCACCAGATCGTGATCAAGGAGGCCCGCATCTGCTTGCAGCAGGCCAAGGACATGATCGTCGACTACATCGACGCGGACTGGGACTGCCAGCATTTGCAGGCATTGCCGGCCTTGCTGACTCAGGTGCGTGGCGCGCTGGCGATGATTCCGCTGAGCCGTGCGGCGAGCCTGGTCGAGACCTGCAATCACTTCATTCGCGAGCATTTGCTGCTTGAGCCGGGTCAACCGGGTTGGCAGGAACTGGACAACCTCGCCGACGTGATCACCAGCATCGAGTATTACCTTGAGCGTCTCAGCGATGACCCGGAAGCGCCTGGCGAAAGTGTGCTCGACGTCGCGGAAAAAGGTCTCGCGACCCTCGGCTTTTTCCCCAGCGAGCAACATGTACCGGTACTGGATGATGTGCTGAGCCCCAGTGAAGCGCAGTCCATGCAACTGATGCAGGAACTGGATGATCCGCAGCTCGTTCAGACCCTGGCCGACATGCTCGCCAGCCCGGTATCGTCGTTGAACCCTCCCGCGCTGAACACGCCGGGCAGCCTGTTGCCGCCTCCCGCCGGTGAGGAGCCGGTGGACGAGGAGCTGCGGGAAGTCTTCCTGGAAGAAACCGACGAAGTCCTGGAAATCCTTCGCGAATACCTGCCGCGCTGGTCGATCAACCCCGACAACCGCTCGGACCTCAGTGAACTGCGTCGCGCCTTTCATACGCTCAAGGGCAGCGGCCGGATGGTGCGCGCGCTGGTGCTTGGCGAGCTGGCCTGGGCGGTGGAAAACCTGCTCAACCGCGTGCTGGAGCACAGCGTCGAACCGGGTGCCACGGTGCAACAGCTGATCGGCGATGTGCTGAACCTGCTGCCGGGGCTGGTGGCCGAATACGCCGCGAACACCCAGCGTCAGCGCAACGATGTCGATCAGTTGGCCGCCCGCGCCCATGCCTTGGCCAAGGGTGCCGAGCCGGTGTCCGACGAGGACACGCAAGACGTGTCGGCGCTCGATCCGTTGTTGCTGGAGATCTTCCGCAAGGAGGCCGAAACCCATCTCGGCAGCCTTGACCGCTTCCTCGAGCAGGCCGCCGAACACGTGCCGTTGCAGGCCAGCGACGAGTTGCAACGGGCCTTGCACACCCTCAAGGGCAGCGCCTCCATGGCGGGTGTCCTGCCGATTGCCGAACTGGCGACGCCGCTGGATCAGTTGGCCAGGGAATACAAGGCGCATCGGATTGCCCTGGACCTGGACGAAGTCGAATTGTTGCTGGAAGCCGAAGGGCTGTTTCACTTGGGTTTGCGTCAACTCAAGCGCGATCCGCTGGCGACAATTCCTGGTGCCCAGCGCGTGATCGAGCAGGCCAGGGCCTTGCTGGCCGAACGTCTGGAAACCCACCTGAGCGAGCCAAACACCGGGCTGCGCCTCAAGCGTGATCCGCAGTTGATCAACAACTTCCTCGCCCAGGGTATGGACATTCTGCTGGACGCCGAAAGCCTGTTGGAGCGTTGGCAGCAACACCCCGGCGAGCGTCAGGAACTCAGCGCGCTGCTGGACGAACTGACCACCCTGGGCGAAAGCGCGCACCTGGCCGACCTGCATCCGGTGGATGAATTATGCGAAGCCTTGCTCGACCTCTACGGCGCTGTGGAAGAAAGCAGCCTGGCGGTCAGCGAACGGTTTTTCCAGGAGGCGCAGGGGGCCCACGAGGCGCTGATCAACATGCTCGACGAACTGGCCGCGGGCCAGGAAGTCAGCCCGCAACCGCAGCGGATCAGGGCTTTGCGCGACTTGCTCGATGAAGGCCTCGATCCATCGGCCATGGGCCTGATTCGCAGCGACGGCAGCCGCACCCTGAGCATCCGTGAATTGGGCGACGCCACAGCGGATCTGGCACGTTCCAATGTAGGAGCTGGCTTGCCAGCGATGGACGTCAGCGAAGTCGCGTTTCCATTGGAAGAACACGGTGCCGGTGAGTCCTTCGCTGGCAAGCCAGCTCCTACAGAGGGCCGAGCGGCCGGGCTGGACGATGAAATCGTCGAGATTTTTCTCGAAGAAGCGGTGGATATTCTCGAAAGCGCCGGCCAGGCCTTGCAACGCTGGCTGCGCGATCCGGACAACGCCGCGCCGCTGTCCTCCCTGCAACGGGACTTGCACACCCTCAAGGGCGGGGCGCGCATGGCCGAAGTCGGGCCGGTCGGTGACCTGGCCCATGAACTGGAGAGCCTTTACGAAGGCCTGGTCGATCGCCGCTACGCTTTCAGTAACGCGCTGGCCTTGCTGCTGCAACAGAGCCATGACCGCTTGGCACTGTATCTGGAACAGCTGCAACGCAATCAGTCCCTGAGCGGCAGCGAAGAGCTGATTGAGTCCATCCGCGCCTACCGTCAGGGGCACGCGGGCAACGCCGACGTGAGCGAACCCGCCGCCAGTAACGACTCGCCGGGCCATGATCCCGAGCTGCTGGAGATCTTCCTGGAGGAAGGTTTCGACATTATCGAAAGCTCAGGTGCAGCCCTGGCACGTTGGCAGGCGCAGCCTTCGAACCGTCAGGAAGTGGAAACCCTGCTGCGCGACCTGCACACCCTCAAGGGCGGCGCGCGGATGGTGGAAATCACCGCGATCGGTGATCTGGCCCATGAACTGGAGTTTCTCTACGAAGGCTTGTCCACCGGCATATTGCAGCCGACCCCACCGTTGTTTGCACTGTTGCAGCGCAGCCATGACCGGCTCGCCCAAATGCTCGATGCCGCCCGCGCCGGCGAGCCGATGCCACCGGCCGATCGCCTGATCGACGCAATCAAGAATTTCAGCCACCCGGCCGTGCCGCAAACATCTGTTGCACCCGCCACAGCAAAACCCGAACCGCTGGCACCGCAACAGGATGTCGGTGCGGACATGGTCAAAGTCTCGGCGGAGCTGCTCGATGATCTGGTCAACCTGGCCGGCGAAACGTCGATTTTTCGTGGCCGGATCGAACAACAGGTCAGCGATGCGCAGATCGCGCTGAACGAGATGGAAACCACCATCGAGCGGATGCGCGACCAGTTGCGCCGTCTCGACACCGAAACCCAGGGGCGCATTCTCAGTCGTCAGCACGTCGACGCGGAGCGTCTGGGCTACGAAGACTTCGACCCGTTGGAAATGGACCGTCATTCACAGTTGCAGCAATTGTCCCGCGCATTATTCGAATCCGCGTCCGACCTGCTCGACCTCAAGGAAACCCTCGATCGGCGCAATCAGGACGCGGAAAACCTGTTGCAGCAGCAGGGCCGCATCAACACGGAATTGCAGGAAGGCCTGATGCGCTCGCGCATGGTGCCGTTCGAGCGGATGCTGCCGCGTTTGCAGCGCATCGTCCGCCAGGTGGCCAGCGAGCTGGGCAAGGACGTGGATTTCATCGTCGATAACGCCGAAGGCGAGATGGATCGCAACGTGCTTGAACGCATGGCCGCGCCGCTGGAGCACATGCTGCGCAACGCGGTCGACCATGGCCTGGAGTCCGCCGAGGCTCGGTTGGCGGCGGGGAAACCGGCTAAGGGCAAGATCACCCTCGACCTGCTGCGCGAGGGCGGCGACATCATTTTCGACATCCGCGATGACGGCGCCGGTGTGCCGCTCGAAGCGGTGCGGCGCAAGGCGATCAAGCGCGGCCTGCTCGCCGCAGACAGTGTCATCAGCGATCACGACGTGTTGCAGTTCATCCTGCAACCGGGGTTTTCCACCGCCGAGAAAATCACCCAGATCTCTGGGCGCGGCGTCGGCATGGACGTGGTACACGAAGAGGTGCGGCAACTGGGTGGGACCATGAGCATCGATTCGGTGCCGGGGCAGGGCGTGCATTTCCGTATTCGCCTGCCGTTTACCGTGTCGGTCAACCGGGCGTTGATGGTGCAAGGTGGCGAGGATCAATACGCGATCCCGCTCAACACCATCGACGGTATCGTCCGCGTACTGCCCAATGAGCTCGAAGGTCATTACCGGCTCGATCCGCCAACCTACGAGTACGCGGGTCAGCGTTATGAGTTGGTTTACCTGGGCGAGTTGCTCAAAACCAGTCCCCGTCCGAAGCTGTTGGGCCAGAGCCTGCCGCTGCCGGTATTGCTGGTGCAGTGCAACGAACGGCACATCGCCGTGCAAGTGGATGCCATGGCCGGCACCCGCGAAATTGTGGTCAAGAGCCTGGGGCCGCAGTTTGCAGCGGTGCAAGGCGTGTCCGGGGCGACGATTCTCGGCGATGGCCGGGTGGTGCTGATTCTGGATTTGCTGGCACCGATCCGCGCCCTGCAAGCCCATGTGCCGCAACGTGCGTCGGGCCACGAGGTCGAGGCCGAGCCACAGCGGCCATTACTGGTGATGGTGGTCGACGATTCGGTCACGGTGCGCAAGGTCACCAGCCGTTTGCTCGAGCGTCATGGCATGAACGTGTTGACCGCCAAAGACGGCGTCGACGCCATGTTGCTGCTCGAAGAGCACATGCCCGACCTGATGCTGCTCGACATCGAGATGCCGCGCATGGATGGCTTCGAGGTCGCGACCCAGGTGCGTAATGACGAACGCCTGCAACACCTGCCGATCATCATGATCACCTCCCGTACCGGCCAGAAACACCGCGACCGCGCCATGGCCATTGGCGTCAACGACTACCTCGGCAAGCCGTACCAGGAATCGGTGCTGCTCGAAAGCATCGCCCTGTGGAGCAAAATTCATGCTTGAGCACCGCACCCGTCACCTCACCGGCCTGCTGCTGCCCCTGTCCGACCGCAACCTGATCTTGCCCAACGTCGCCGTTGCTGAACTGGTCGATTATCAGCAGGGCACGTTCGATCTGGACACACCGCCGTGGTATCTGGGGCGGGTGACTTGGCGCAACCGGCAGATTCCGCTGTTGAGTTTCGAATCGGCCTGTGGCCAGAAAACCGTGATTGGCGAGCGTGCACGCATCGTCATTCTCAATGCCCTTGGCGGTCGTGCGGATCTGAAATTTATCGCCCTGCTGGTGCAGGGCATTCCGCGCTCCTACAAGCTCGACAGTCAGTTGAGTTACGTGGACGTGCCGTTGTGTTCGCTGGAGCAGGCGGCGGTGCAAGTGGGGGATCAAGTGGCCAAGGTGCCGGATCTGTTGGCGCTTGAGGCGTTGCTGGTGGATGCCGGGTTGATCGGCTGATCGCGAGCAAGCTTGCTCCTACAGAGTTATCGGATGTACTCGGCATTGGCGTACAACCGAAATACCTGTAGGAGCTGGCTTGCCAGCGATGGGGCCGCCATGAACGCCGCCCATATTGATCGTTAACCTGAGCGTAACGATCCTCCACTCTGCTTGATTGATACGCCCCACCCAACGCTCCTAAGGTAGCTCCACGACAGCGAACCCGTGGAGTGGTCATGACAACAACAATATCCCCCGACTCGCGATGGACGCGGCGGCGCAGCGAAAAGCAGCGGCGTCTCGAGCTGGTGCGAGGTCTTGCCGACGGCGTGGTGTTTCCCACCGATAACATCGTCGCGGCGCTTGAAGCGCTGATTCTGCCCGGTGACCGCGTGGTGCTCGAAGGCAACAACCAGAAGCAGGCGGACTTCCTTTCCCGCTCCCTGGCCAAGGCCGACCCCGAGAAGCTGCATGACCTGCACATGATCATGCCCAGCGTCGGACGTTCCGAACACCTGGACCTGTTCGAGCGTGGCATCGCCCGCAAGCTCGACTTCTCTTTCGCCGGTACCCAAAGCCTGCGCATCAGCCAGTTGCTTGAAGACGGCCTGCTGGAAATCGGCGCGATCCACACCTACATCGAACTCTACGCACGGCTGGTGGTGGACCTGATTCCCAACGTTGTGCTGTCGGCCGGGTTCATGGCCGACCGCGCCGGCAACATCTACACCGGGCCGAGCACCGAAGACACCCCGGCGCTGATCGAACCGGCGGCCTTCAGCGACGGCATCGTCATCGTCCAGGTCAATCAGCTGGTGGACGACGTCAGCGACCTGCCGCGTGTGGACATTCCCGCCTCCTGGGTCGACTTCGTGGTGGTGGCCGACAAGCCGTTCTATATCGAACCGCTGTTCACCCGCGACCCTCGGCACATCAAGCCCGTGCACGTGCTGATGGCGATGATGGCGATTCGCGGGATCTACGAAAAACACAACGTGCAGTCGCTTAATCACGGCATCGGTTTCAATACCGCTGCCATCGAACTGATCCTGCCGACCTACGGCGAATCCCTCGGCCTCAAAGGCAAGATCTGCCGTAACTGGACCCTCAACCCGCACCCAACACTTATCCCGGCGATTGAAAGTGGCTGGGTCGAAAGCGTGCATTGCTTCGGCACCGAGTTGGGGATGGAGAACTACATTGCGGCGCGGCCGGATGTGTTCTTTACCGGGCGCGACGGCTCCCTGCGTTCCAATCGGATGTTCAGCCAACTGGCCGGGCAATACGCAGTGGACCTGTTCATCGGCGCGACTTTGCAAGTCGATGGCGACGGTCATTCCTCCACCGTTACCCGCGGGCGCCTGGCCGGTTTCGGCGGGGCACCGAACATGGGCCACGACCCGCGCGGTCGCCGCCACGGCACTCCGGCCTGGCTCGACATGCGCAACACCGATGTGGCCGAACCGATGCTCGAGCGCGGCAAGAAACTCGTGGTGCAGATGGTCGAGACCTTCCAGGAGGGCGGCAAACCAACCTTCGTCGAAACCCTCGATGCGGTCGATGTGGCGAAGAAAAGCGGCATGCCGTTGGCGCCGATCATGGTCTACGGCGACGACGTGACCCACCTGTTGACCGAAGAAGGCATCGCCTACCTGTACAAGGCGCGCTCACTGGAAGAGCGCCAGGCGATGATCGCCGCCGTCGCCGGGGTGACCGCCATCGGCCTGCGCCACAACCCCAAAGACACTGCGCGCATGCGCCGCGAAGGCCTGATCGCCTTGCCTGAGGACCTCGGCATCCGCCGCACCGACGCCACTCGCGAGTTGCTCGCGGCAAAAAGTGTGGCCGATCTGGTGGAGTGGTCCGGTGGCCTCTACAACCCGCCCGCCAAGTTCAGGAGCTGGTAATGCGCGCACTTAACCTGCAACCCAAAACCCTGAGCCTGGCCGAATGGCTGGCGGACCTGGCGGTGGACGCGCTGATCGACGAAGCTGATCTGTCGCCGAAACCGGCACTGGTCGACCGTCGCGGCAATGGCGCCCACACCGATTTGCACCTGGGGCTGATGCACGCGTCGGCGCTGTCCTTGTGGTCGGCCTTTAAGGAAATGGCTGAAGCCGCCATCGAGTGCGGCGAGATCGGCTTACCCCTGCGCGAAGCCGTGGGTCGCATCGGTCGCGAAGGCGAGCAAGCCATGCTCGACACCACCGGCGGGGTGAACACCCACCGCGGGGCGATCTGGGCCTTGGGCTTGTTGATCACTGCCGCGGCGCTGGAGCCTCAATCCTGCAGCGCCAATAGCGTGGCGTTACGGGCTGCGCGGTTGGCCCTGCTCGACGATCGTTTTGCTCCACGCCCGCTCAGTCACGGTGTGCAAGTCGCCCAACGCTACGGCGCTCGCGGCGCCCGTGAAGAAGCGCAACTGGGTTTTCCGGCGGTGACCCAACGGGCTCTGCCACAACTGCTGCGCAGTCGCGCCGCCGGCCATGGGGAACAGAACGCCCGGCTCGATGCGCTGCTGGCGATCATGACGAATCTGGCCGACACCTGCGTGCTGTACCGCGCCGGGGAAGAAGGCCTGCATACCATGCAATCCGGCGCTCAAGCGGTGCTCGACGCGGGCGGCACTGCCAGCCTCGCGGGCCGTCGCCGTCTGCATGAACTGGATCAACAACTCATCGCATTGAATGCCTCGCCCGGTGGTGCCGCCGACTTGTTCGCCGCCACTCTGTTGCTCGACCGTATCGAGCGCGACGGCATCCTTCAGGGAGCGTTTTGATGGAAACCTTATCCTTTGAATTCCCCGCCGGGCAGCCGCCACGCGGTCGTACCCTGGTGGGCTGTGTCGGCTCGGGTGATCTGGAAGTGCTGATCGAACCGGGTCAGGCCGGCAAGCTGACGATCAACGTACAGACCTCGGTCAATGGCAGTGAACAACGCTGGCACCATCTGTTCGCACGGATGTTCGACGGCCAGACGCCACCGGCGATGGACATCGATATCCACGATTTCGGCGCGACTCCCGGTGTGGTGCGTCTGCGTCTGGAACAAGGCTTCGAGGAGATCGGCCATGACTGACAGCGCATCCCTGCTCAACAAGCTCAGCTTCGTCGAACTCGGTGCGCGGCAACGGGCCAAGGCGTTGCTCGACGCCGGTACCTTCCGCGAGCTGCTCGACCCCTTTCAGCGGATCATGTCGCCGTGGTTGTCGCGCCAGGGCGTGGTGCCGCAAGCCGACGACGGCGTGGTGATCGCCAAGGGCAATCTCGACGGTTTGCCGGTGGTGATCGCGGCCATCGAAGGGGCGTTCCAGGGCGGCAGCCTCGGTGAAGTCGGCGGAGCAAAAATTGCCGGCGCACTGGAACTGGCCGCCGAAGACAACCGCAACGGCATCCCGACCCGCGCCGTGCTGCTGCTGGAAACCGGCGGCGTGCGCTTGCAGGAAGCCAATCTGGGCCTGGCAGCGATTGCCGACATCCACGCCGCGATTGTCGATTTGCAGCGGTATCAACCCGTGGTCGGTGTGGTGGCGGGCAGTGTCGGTTGCTTTGGTGGCATGTCGATTGCCGCCGGGTTGTGCAGCTATCTGTTGGTGACCCAGGAGGCGCGACTCGGACTGAACGGCCCGCAAGTGATCGAGCAGGAAGCCGGGCTTGAGGAATACGACTCCCGCGACCGGCCTTTCATTTGGAGCCTGACCGGTGGCGAGCAGCGCTTCGCCAGTGGCCTGGTGGACCGCTATGTTGCCGATGACGTGGCGCAGATTCGACAGCAGGTGGGTGAGTTACTCCAGCAAGGTTTGCCGGCGCAACCCCGTAGCCAACAGGTCGAGCTGTTCCTGCAACGGTTGGCGCATCTGGACGCCGAACCGCAAATCGAGCCGTCTGTGGTTCGCGATCTGTACCAAGGAGAACGCCCATGAGTTCGTATTCCCTGCGAGGCTTGAACTGGTTCAACGCCTTGAGCGCCGGGGCGAAAGCGGTCGAAGGTTTACCGGCTTCGCTGAAGGTCGCGGACGGTTCGCTGGGCGATCAGCCGGTGCGTTTCATTGCGGTGGTGGCCGATCCGGAAAACCGATTCGTCCGTGCACGCAACGGAGAGGTGGGCTTGCTCGAAGGCTGGGGCCTGGCCAAGGCCGTGGATGAAGTCATCGCCGCCGATCAGAACAAGGCACACAAACGCGCCCTGATCGCCATCGTCGACGTGCCGAGCCAGGCTTACGGTCGACGCGAAGAAGCCCTCGGCATTCATCAGGCACTGGCCGCTGCGGCGGACAGTTATGCCCGTGCCCGTCTGGCGGGTCATGCGGTGATCGGTTTGCTGGTGGGCAAGGCAATGTCCGGGGCGTTTCTGGCCCACGGCTATCAGGCCAATCGCTTGATCGCCCTGCGCGATCCGGGGGTGATGGTGCACGCCATGGGCAAGGCATCGGCGGCGCGGGTGACCTTGCGCAGCGTCGAAGAACTCGAAGCCCTGGCGGCCAGCGTGCCGCCGATGGCCTATGACATCGACAGCTATGCCAGCCTCGGTCTGCTGTGGGAAACCCTGTCGGTGGAACAGATCGAGCAGCCGACGGCAGCGGATCTGGTGCGGGTGACCGAGTGTCTGTATCAGGCGATTGGCGATGTGGCTGCTGGTGACCGTGATCTGAGCGGTCGTCTGGGGGCGGCCAATCGGGCGGCGTCGAGCAAGGTTCGCCAATTGCTGAGAGCGCAGTGGTGAGCACGCTATTGGCTCACGACCTGCTGTGGGGCATGACCCCGCAGCAGTTGCCTGTGGATGCGCCTGCCTGGGTGATCGAGTCGATCAGTGCCGGTCAGCCGGTGGTGGTCCGTCGCGCCTTGAGCGCGGCGGGGCAGGTGGCTGTGGGCGTGCGCGGTCCGTTGCGCGAACAGCGATTTGCCGCGTTGATGCAAGTCTCTTCCCTTACGCGGCGGGTGCGGCCTGAAGAGCTTCGCCATGTTCAAGGCCAGCGCGATTTCCCGGCGCTGCGGGCCTTGGCGCAACTGCGCTCGCACCTCGATGACAGTGGTTGGGTCTGGGGCGTCAGCGGCAGCGCCGGGTTCGAGTTGGCCAGTGGATTTGCCGCTTTGCACGAGGGTAGCGACCTCGATCTGATCCTGCGTACGCCGAGTCCGTTGAGTCGTCGCGACGCCCAGGCGTTGGTGGCCGTTCTTGATGCCGTCTTGTGCCGCGTTGACCTGCAATTGCAGACACCGTCGGGCGCCGTTGCCTTGCGCGAATGGGCCGGCACTTCGTCGCGGGTCCTGCTGAAAAGTGCCACCCAAGCCACGCTGGTGACTGATCCGTGGAATCCTCAGGAGCAAGCAGCATGAGCAGCTTGCTGGTGTTCCCCGGCCAGGGCGCACAACAACCCGGCATGCTCGCGCGTTTGCCTCGGGAAACGTTGAACGAGGCAAGCGACCTGCTCGGTGAAGATGTGACGCAGCTGGACTCTGCCGAGGCGTTGCGGTCGACGAGGGCGGTGCAGCTTTGCCTGCTGATCGCCGGTGTCGCCGCTTCACGCCAGTTGGCCATGGCCCCGGACTACGTGGCCGGCTTGTCGATCGGCGCTTACCCGGCAGCGGTGGTGGCCGGTGCCCTGGGTTTCAGCGATGCGTTGCATCTGGTCAGCCTGCGCGGTGAGTTGATGCAACAGGCTTATCCACAGGGCTACGGCATGACCGCAATCATCGGTCTGGACCTGGCCACCGTGGAAGGGTTGCTGGCCCGGGTGCACTGCGCGCAAATGCCGGTTTATCTGGCCAATATCAACGCCGATAACCAGCTGGTGATTGCCGGTAGCGACGCGGCGATGAAAGCGCTGGCAGAGTTAGCGAAAGGTTGCGGGGCTGGCCTGGCCAAACGTCTGGCAGTGAGCGTGCCGTCCCACTGCCCATTGCTTGAGGCGCCCGCACAACGGTTGGCCGAAGCCTTCGCTCTGGTGTCGCTGCACACCCCGAAAATCGGCTACCTGAGCGGCAGTCGCGCGCGACCGCTGATCAAGCCCGAAGCCTTGCGTGACGATCTGGCCTTCAACATGTGCCGCATCGTCGATTGGCGCGGCACGGTACAAAGCGCTTACGAGCGCGGTGTACGTTTACAGATCGAACTGCCGCCCGGTGCGGTGTTGACCGGGCTGGCGCGCCGGGTGTTCGAGCAGGGGACCGTGATTGCCTACGACGGTGCCCGGCTCGATACCTTGCAGGCGCTGATGCGTGAGGAGGGAAGTCGCCACTCTTAAATCCCCGACTTAAGGCATCGAACAACAAAAACAACATTCGAAATGCACTTTGAGGACTACGACGATGATTATTTACGGTGTGGCGCTGTTGGCGATCTGTACGCTGGCAGGGGTGATCATGGGTGACATGCTCGGTGTGTTGCTAGGCGTGAAGTCAAACGTCGGCGGCGTCGGGATCGCGATGATCCTGCTGATCTGCGCACGGTTGTGGATGCACCGCCACGGCGGCATGACCAAGGATTGCGAACTGGGCGTCGGCTTCTGGGGCGCGATGTACATCCCGGTGGTGGTGGCGATGGCGGCGCAGCAAAACGTGGTCACGGCACTGCATGGCGGTCCGGTGGCGGTGTTGGCGGCGATTGGTTCGGTAGTGATCTGCGGTTGCACCATTGCCCTGATCAGCCGGACCCACAAAGGCGAACCCTTGCCCGATGAACCGGTGGATGTAACGCCGGTTGGCGCACCGGCAGGAGGTCGCTGATATGTGGGATCTCATCAAGAGCGGTCTGGAACACAACGGTCTGGTCACCGCATTCGCCTTTGTCGGCGTGATCATGTGGGTGTCAGTGCTGATTTCCAAACGCCTGACCTTCGGGCGCATCCACGGCTCGGCGATTGCCATCGTCATCGGCCTGGTGCTGGCTTGGGTCGGCGGCACAATGACCGGGGGGCAAAAAGGCCTGGCGGACCTGACGCTGTTTTCCGGCATCGGGTTGATGGGCGGTGCCATGCTGCGGGATTTCGCCATCGTCGCCACGGCGTTTGAAGTGCAGGCCACGGAGGCGAAAAAGGCTGGTTTGATCGGTGTGATTGCGCTGCTGTTGGGCACAGTGCTGCCGTTTATTGTCGGTGCTTGCCTGGCCTGGGTTTTCGGTTACCGCGATGCGGTGAGCATGACCACCATTGGTGCCGGTGCGGTGACCTACATTGTCGGGCCAGTGACCGGCGCGGCCATTGGCGCCAGTTCCGATGTGGTGGCGCTGTCGATTGCCACCGGTCTGATCAAGGCGATTCTGGTGATGGTCGGCACGCCGATGGCGGCGCGCTGGATGGGCCTGGATAACCCGCGCTCGGCGATGGTGTTCGGTGGGCTGGCCGGGACGGTCAGTGGCGTGACCGCCGGATTGGCGGCGACGGATCGGCGCCTGGTACCTTATGGCGCGTTGACCGCGACCTTTCACACCGGGCTTGGCTGCCTGCTCGGGCCTTCGTTGTTGTTCTTCATCGTTCGCGGGATTGTCGGCTAAACCGCGAGTTGTATTGCCTGGTCTGACGTCATCGCCGGCAAGCCGGCTCCTACAGGATTTACGCAGTCTTTGTAGGAGCCGGCGTGCCGGCGATGGGGGCAACACGGTTTCAAGCCTGCCGATTGGCGTACATCCGACATTCCGCCAGCAACGCAAGCAGATTCGGATCACGCTCCTTGGCTTTCAGGAACACCACGCCAATGTGTTGCTGCAACCGGTACTTTTCCTGCAATGGGATCAGCTTCACACGGTTCTCGTACACCGCCGCGATCCTTCCTGGCAGCAACGCATAACCGACGCCCGAACTGACCATGCTCAGCAGGGTGAAGATGTCGTTGACCTGCATCGCCACCTTCGGTTCGAACCCTGCCTGCTCGAATACCCGCTTGCCGTCCTGATGGGTGGCGAAGCCCTGGGTCAGGGTGATGAAGGTTTCGTCGCGAACCTCGGCCAGGTCGACTTCGGTTCGTTGGGCAAACTTGGAGTCGGCGGGTGTGGCGAGGAAGATGTCGTCGGAAAACAGCGGGATCTGCTCGCAATCCGGATCGTTGACACTGTCGTCCAGCGACACCAGGATCGCATCGACTTCCATGTTCTTTAGCTTGTAGAGCAGGTCGAAATTGGAGCCCAGAATCAGGTCGATGTTGAGTTCGCTACGGCGGATCTTCAAACCCATGATCAGCTGCGGCACGGTCTTCACTGTCAGTGAATACAGGGAGCCGAGTTTGAAGCGTTCGGCGGAGAACCCGGCGGCTTCGCGAGTCAGGCGCACGCTTTCGACGACATCCTGAATCAGCTTCTGCGCCCGCTCCTCCAGCACATAAGCGCTTTCCAGCGGTGTCAGGTTGCGGCCTTCGTGCTTGAACAACGGGCAGCGCAGGGCGCTTTCCAGGGAATGGATCGCCCGATGCACGCTGACGTTGCTGGTCTGCAATTCGGCAGCGGCCCGCGCCAGGTTGCCGGTGCGCATGAAGGCCAGGAATACCTCAAGCTTTTTCAGGGTCAACTCTTCATCGATCAGCATGGGGTGTGGCTCTTATTCGAATGCCTC
This sequence comes from Pseudomonas sp. Irchel s3b5, assembly GCF_900187435.1. Taxonomy (NCBI): domain Bacteria; kingdom Pseudomonadati; phylum Pseudomonadota; class Gammaproteobacteria; order Pseudomonadales; family Pseudomonadaceae; genus Pseudomonas; species Pseudomonas sp. Irchel s3b5. The sequence continues at coordinate 31,212 of NZ_FYDY01000006.1, read as the reverse complement.
GATTGTGCCTAATTCCATAAGCCCACGCAGGCCTTTGTAGGCGCTGGCTTGCCGGCGATAGCAATCTTGAAAGCAGCGCAAAATTCCATGGCCCCATCGCCGGTAAGCCGGCTCCTACAGGGGGATTTGTGTTCTGAAACATTGCGCTTTTACGCTTCAGGCCTGAGCCTTGCGTTCTGCGGCAATGAATTGCGAGGTGAGCAACCTATGTATCACGGGGAAAGACTGAACGCCTGGACGCACTTGGTCGGGGCGGTGGCGGCGACGGTCGGCGTGGTGTGGATGCTGGCGATCGCCAGCCTCGACGGCAGTCCATGGAAGATCGTCAGCGTGGCGATTTATGGGTTTACCTTGATGTCGCTCTACAGCGCTTCGACCGTTTACCACAGCGTGCGCGGGCGCAAAAAAGCGATCATGCAGAAGGTCGATCACTTTTCGATCTACCTGTTGATCGCCGGCAGCTACACGCCATTCTGCCTGGTGAGCTTGCGCGGGCCGTGGGGCTGGACGTTGTTCGGGACTGTCTGGGGGCTGGCGTTGATCGGCATCCTGCAAGAGATCAAACCGCGCTCGGAGGCGCGGGTCCTGTCGATCGTGATTTACGCGGTGATGGGCTGGATCGTGCTGGTGGCGGTCAAGCCGCTGTTGGTTGCATTGGGTATAGCAGGGTTTGCCTGGCTGGCGGCCGGCGGGATTTTCTACACCGTGGGCATTATTTTTTTTGCCCTCGATCATCGCCTGCGGCATGCCCACGGGATCTGGCATCTGTTCGTGATCGCCGGGAGCTTGCTGCACTTTGTGGCGATTTTCTTTTATGTCCTCTAGACCGCATCGCAGCCTTCGCCAGCAAGCCGGCTCCTACAGATGCCTTTGATCTTCGTAGGAGCTGGCTTGCCAGCGAAAGGGCCCTAGAAGTCACCCCAAAGCTGCTGGGCCACCGCCAATGCCACCACCGGCGCGGTTTCGGTGCGCAACACGCGCGGGCCGAGGCGGGCAGCATGAAAGCCGCTGACCTTGGCCTGCTCGACTTCCGCATCCGACAACCCGCCCTCCGGCCCGATCAGAAACGCCAGGGTCGCAGGCTTGGCGTGGCTGACCAATGGCTCCGCCACCGGATGCAGCACCAATTTCAATTCGGCTTCAGTCTGTTTCAACCAGTCGGCCAGCAGCAACGGCGGATGGATCACCGGCACTGTGGAGCGGCCACATTGCTCGCAGGCGCTGATTGCCACCTGACGCCAGTGCAGCAAGCGCTTGTCGGCGCGCTCGTCCTTGAGCCTGACTTCGCAACGGTCGCTGAAGATCGGCGTGATTTCGCTGACACCCAGTTCGGTGGCTTTCTGAATCGCCCAGTCCATGCGCTCGCCACGGGACAAACCCTGGCCGAGATGGATGTGCAGCGGCGACTCGACCTGGCCGGCAAAACTGTCGTCAATCTGCACCACGACGCGCTTCTTGCCGACCTCGACCAGCGTGGCGCGAAACTCCTGGCCCGAGCCGTCGAACAGTTGCAGCGCGTCACCCTCGGCCATGCGCAGCACGCGGCCGATGTAATGGGCCTGGGCCTCGGGCAGTTCGTGCTCGCCGATGCTCAGGGGGGCGTCGATAAAGAAGCGGGACAGTCTCATGCTGGGTCTCTGTAAAAGGTGCAAATCATCTGAAGGTCGTACCGACCTTATCGCTGGCAAGCCAGCTCCTATAGGTTAGGTGCCGCACACAAAGTTTGTGGAACACACCAACCCTTGCAGGAGCTGGCTTGCCAGCGAAAGCGGTCTACCAGATCCAACAGGATTACGGTTGAATTCAATCAACCCGGATCGCGGAAGCCGGGATGGAAATCCTTCGGCACCGCCACGCTGACGCTGTCGCGGGTGGCAATGTCGATGCCTTCGCTGGCGACTTCGGCGAGGAAGTCGATCTGCTCCGGGGTGATCACATACGGCGGCAGGAAATACACCACGCTGCCCAACGGCCGCAGTAATGCACCGCGCTCCAGCGCATGCTGGAACACCTTCAAACCACGGCGCTCCTGCCACGGATAGGCTTCTTTGGTTGCCTTGTCCTTGACCATCTCGATGGCCAACACCATGCCGGTCTGACGCACTTCGCTGACATTCGGGTGATCGACCAGATGCGCAGTCGACGACGCCATGCGCTGCGCCAGGGCTTTGTTGTTCTCGATGACGTTGTCTTCTTCGAAGATGTCCAGCGTCGCCAAGGCTGCCGCGCACGCCAGCGGATTGCCGGTGTAGCTGTGGGAGTGCAGGAAGGCGCGCAGGGTCGGGTAGTCGTCGTAAAACGCGCTGTAGACCTCGTCGGTGGTGATACATGCCGCCAGCGGCAGGTAACCGCCGGTCAGGGCCTTGGACAGGCACAGGAAGTCCGGGCGGATGCCGGCCTGTTCATAGGCGAACATCGTCCCGGTACGGCCGAAGCCCACGGCGATTTCGTCGTGGATCAAGTGCACGCCATAACGGTCGCAGGCTTCGCGCAGCAGCTTGAGGTACACCGGGTGGTACATGCGCATGCCGCCGGCGCCCTGGATCAGCGGTTCGACGATCACGGCAGCAACGCTGTCATGATTCTCTGCCAGGGTCTGTTCCATGGCCGCGAACATGTTGCGCGAATGTTCTTCCCAGCTCATGCCCGCCGGTCGCAGGTAGCAATCGGGGCTCGGCACTTTGATGGTGTCCATCAACAGCGCTTTGTAGGTTTCGGTGAACAGCGGCACGTCGCCGACCGACATCGCCGCCATGGTTTCGCCGTGGTAGCTGTTGGTCAGGGTGACGAAGCGCTTCTTGTTGGGTTGTCCACGGTTGAGCCAGTAGTGAAAGCTCATTTTCAACGCCACTTCGATGCAGGACGACCCGTTATCGGCGTAGAAGCACCGGGTCAGGCCCTCCGGCGTCATCTTCACCAGGCGCTCGGACAGCTCGATCACCGGTTGATGGCTGAAACCGGCGAGGATCACGTGCTCCAGCTGATCGACCTGATCCTTGATGCGCTGGTTGATCCGCGGATTGGTGTGACCGAACACATTGACCCACCAGGAACTGACCGCATCGAGGTAGCGCTTGCCTTCGAAGTCTTCCAGCCAGACGCCTTCACCGCGCTTGATCGGGATCAGCGGCAGTTGTTCGTGATCTTTCATCTGGGTGCAGGGATGCCACAACACCGCGAGGTCGCGTTGCATCCACTGATTATTCAGGCCCATTTTCACTCTCCTGGAGACGGTCCGAGACAAGCGCGGACAAACAATCGGGCAAGCCTATGCAATGCGTGGCACGGGGACAACCCATTGCGTGGATTGAGCTACTTTGTATAGGTCGATAGACGCCGCTGGCGGCGTTTTGAAGGCTGACGTATTCTTCGCCGTTCTTGGGCCGTCTGGCTCGCAAAAACTGCTGTTTTCTCTTGTATTTCCGGAGTTCGCTGAATGTCTGTCGGTTGGCTGCGCGCCTGTGCGCTGGTGATGTTGGGGCTGTTCAGCGTGTCTGCGCTGGCCAAGGATAAAACCGCAATCGTGATCGGCGGCGGGGTCTCGGGCCTCACGGCGGCTTACGAGCTGCAAAACAAGGGCTGGCAGGTCACTTTGCTGGAAGCCAAGTCGAGCCTGGGCGGTCGTTCCGGCATGGCCACCAGCGAGTGGATCGGCAACGACAAGACCCAGCCGGTGCTGAACAAGTACGTGTCGACCTTCAAGTTGAGCACGACGCCAGCGCCTGAGTTCGTGCGGACCCCCGGCTATCTGATTGACGGTGAGTATTTCTCCGCCGCCGACCTGACGACCAAGCAACCGGCCACTGCCGAGGCGCTCAAGCGCTACGAAAAAACCGCGGACGACCTGGCGCGTTCTATCGACGACCCGCAGAACCCGGCAGCCAACAGCACGCTGCACGCCCTGGACCAGATCACCGTGTCCAACTGGCTGGACCGCCTGAACCTGCCCGCCACGGCCCGTCAGTTGGTGAACCAGCAGATTCGCACCCGCTATGACGAACCTTCGCGCCTCTCGTTGCTGTACTTCGCCCAGCAGGGCCGCGTTTACCGTGGCGTGTCCGACCGTGACCTGCGCGCTTCGCGACTGGTCGGTGGCAGCCCGGTGCTGGCCCAGGCGTTCGTCAAGCAACTGAAAGCCATCAAGACCAGCTCCCCGGTCTCGGCCATCATTCAGGAAAAGGACGGCGTGACCGTCAAAGTCGGCAGTGTCGGCTATCAGGCGGATTACGTGGTTCTGGCCGTGCCGTTGCGCGCCCTGAACAAGATTCAGATGACTCCGGCGCTGGACGCCCAGCACCTGGCAGCGATCAAGGGCACCAACTACGGTTGGCGTGACCAGATCATGCTGAAGTTCAAGGCCCCCGTGTGGGAAAGCAAGGCGCGGATGTCCGGTGAGGTCTACAGCAACACCGGCCTCGGCATGTTGTGGGTCGAGCCAGCCCTCAAGGGCGGTGCCAACGTGGTGATCAACCTGTCGGGTGACAACGCGCGGGTAATGCAGGCGTTCGGCGACAAGCAGATGGCCGACCAAGTGTTGATTCGCCTGCACACGTTTTATCCACAGGCGCGTGGCTCGTTCACTGGTTATGAAATCCGTCGCTACAGCACCGACCCTTCGATGGGTGGCGCCTACCTGGCCTTCGGCCCGGGCCAGATCAGCAAGTTCTGGCGCCTGTGGGAACGTCCGATCCAGCGTGTAGCTTTTGCCGGCGAACACACCGACACCCTGTACCCGGGCACCCTGGAAGGCGCATTGCGCACCGGTCAGCGTGCGGCCGATCAGGTTGAAGACATGGCCGCGGGCAAGTCGTTTGAACCGGCCAAAGTGCTTCCGGCAGCCGCGGCATCTGGCGCAGCGGCGGCGAAGAAGGGCAACTTCTTCAGCAACCTGTTCGGTGGCTCGGATGAAGCCAAGAAACCAGAACCGGTCAAGGCACCTGAGCCAGTTGCACCGCCAGCTCCAGCACCTGCCCCGGCTCCAGTCGAAGCACCGAAGCCTGCTGCGGCACCGGCCAAAGCCGAGCCAGCCAAGAAAGCCCCGGCGAAGAAGCCAGCCGCCAAGACCGACGTGAAAAAAGCCCCGGCCAAGAAAGCCGAGCCGGCGAAGAAGCCAGCGGTTAAACCCGCAGATGCACCGGCAACGGATGCCAAGGCGCAGTAACGTTCAGGCGTAAAAAAGCGCGGCTCTTGAGCCGCGTTTTTTTTGCTTATCTATCAAGCGTGAGGCACCCGGCTATACCCAAGCAGTAACCAGGAATCGCACAATCCATCATCCGTTCCTACACGCTTCGGCGATATATCAGATACTTCCCACAAAAGCTTCGGAACGAAATGATGGACAAGGTCAGATTCTTAATTTTATGCTCTTCTGATAACGGGAGAGTATATGAAATCACTAGCAGTAATAATCGTGTTGGTTGCGCTTTCTGGCTGTGCAAACAGTGAGTGGTTTCCTAAGGGGTACGGTCACGAGCTAACCTATAAATGCGATATTAATCCGTACGATCCTGATTGTTTACAACCGCCTCCGGTTTTCAAAAGTTCTTAATTTTGTTAGTGGCTTACGCCGTTACAGCGGGCCTAATGAGAAATTCCAAGTCCAAATTTCCTTATCCTTAAATAAAATCTTGATTGGTTTTGCCTTGGGAATGCGACCAGGGACGAATCCAAAGCGGGCCCAGCACACGCTACCTGTACGTTGATCGTAGATGACCAAATTCCCATCATCTTGCATAACCATACACGTGTTGTACCAAAGCGATTTATCAATGCTGTGGTTGCTGTTAGCAATCCATAGGCGCTTTCTGGACGGATCATAAAGAAACCCATTGTTGCTGATTACAAACATCAGGCGCTCGGACATTTTTTTTCGATAGGTAGTTAAGCTGTAAGGCTGACGGGCATCTGCAAACCAGATTACAGCGCCATTGTCGGTGATGACTAAATTTCCATCAGCTTGCAATACCAATCGAAATCGTCCGTTCTCTGACATCAGGTACTGTCCTGCCGTCATCATTTGATTAGTAGGAAGTACCGGGGAGCCGCTCCCATGGAATGGTGTGTAAGTAATAGCCATGTTTTTACCTTGATCGATGAGTTTGGAGCCCTCATTCAATCAGGTTGAAAGTCGGCAATGGCGATACATATTTATAGCTTTTCCAAGTAGGGGCGAGCTCGCTCCTACAGGATCCATCACTGATCGCTACCGGGCGCCTGATCCGGGTTTATTTTGCCCGGAGAAAAAATGCGAGCAGGCATCGAATAAACCTTTCGATGCAGGTGTTTTCTGCTGTGTATTCACTTTTTTTCACAATTTCGGCTTTAATCTTTCCTTAACTTGCTTGCTTCAGGCTCTTGATCGCATTTTTCGATATTTCAAAGCGAAATTTTCGGCTTTAAATCGATAGATAAATCGATAGTCTTGGGCCAGCACTTACAGGATCTAGGCAATGCAGCTACGAAACTCTACTTCCCGTTACGGTTGGATCAGCATCGTCATGCATTGGGGTGTAGCGCTGGCGGTATTCGGTTTGTTTGCTCTCGGGCTGTGGATGGTCGGTCTCGACTACTACAGCACCTGGCGCAAAGACGCACCGGATCTGCACAAGAGCATCGGCCTGGTGTTGCTGGGTGTGATGGTGCTGCGGGTGCTGTGGCGCTTTATCAGCCCACCGCCACCGACCTTGTCGAACTACAGCCGCATGACGCGCCTTGGCGCCAGTTTCGGCCATGGTTTTCTGTATCTCAGTCTGTTCGCTGTGATGATTGCCGGTTACCTGATTTCCACCTCAGAAGGTGTCGGGATTCCGGTGTTTGGCTTGTTTGAAGTCCCTGCGCTGGTATCCGGTCTGCCGGACCAGGCAGACATCGCTGGTGCGATTCACCTCTATCTGGCATGGGCGCTGGTAATTTTTTCCGGCCTCCATGCGTTGGCAGCATTGAAGCACCACTTTATCGACCGTGATGTGACCCTCAAGCGAATGCTGGGTCGCAAAGCCTGAAACTCAACCTCGACTCCAAAGGAAAACAAAGCATGTTGAAAAAGACTCTGGCCGCTCTGGCAATCGGTTCGGCCCTGATGTCCGCCGGTAACGTGATGGCCGCTGATTACGTGGTCGACAAAGAAGGCCAGCACGCCTTCGTCGACTTCAAGGTCAGCCACCTGGGCTACAGCTACATCACCGGTACTTTCAAGGACATCGACGGCAAGTTCAGCTTCGACGCCGCCAAGCCTGAAGACAGCAAGATCGAGTTCAACGTGAACACTGCCAGCGTGTTCACCAACCACGCCGAGCGTGACAAGCACATCTCCAGCAAAGACTTCCTGAACGGCAGCAAAGCCACGTTCGTTTCCACCAGCGTCAAATCCACCGGCAAGAACGCCGCGGGCAAGGACACTGCTGACGTAGCTGGCGACCTGACGATCCTCGGCGTAACCAAGCCAATCGTGGTCAAGGCCACTTTCCTGGGTGAAGGCAAGGATCCGTGGGGCGGCTACCGTGCAGGCTTCGAGGGCACTTTCAGCCTCAAGCGTTCCGATTTCGGCAAGCAGAAAGACCTGGGTCCAGCGTCTGACACTGTTGAAATGTACGTATCCATCGAAGGTGTGAAAGCGAAGTAATGCTGAGACCGTAGGAGCCGGCTTGCTGGCGATAGCGTCTTCCGCAACACAGCAGAACCGAGTTGCTGGCGATAGCGTCTTCCGCAACACAGCAGAACCGAGTTGCTGGCGATAGCGTCTTCCGCAACACAGCAGAACCGAGTTGCTGGCGATAGCGTCTTCCGCAACACAGCAGAACCGAGTCGCTGGCGATAGCGTCTTCCGCAACACAGCAAAACCGAGTCGCTGACGATAGCGTCTTCCGCAACACAGCAGAACCGAGTTGCTGGCGATGTCGTCTTCTGCAACACAGCAGAACCCGAGTTGCCCCATCGCCAGCAAGCCGGCTCCTACAGGTTATTCGCCATAAAAAATGCCCCGGTTCTTTCGAGCCGGGGCATTTTTTATTACTGCGTTAAATCAGCGATTGCGGGTCAGCAATGCCGGTTTTTCGCCGCGTGGACGGCTTGGCAGTTGATCCAGCTGCTCAGGTGTCGGGAAGCGGTCAGCCTTCGACTCCTTGTGCATGATCTTCGGTGCCGGACCGCGCGGGTTCTGCACGGCAGGCTCCGAACGCGGTTGATCGTCACGGGCCGGGCGGCGATTGCGTGAGTCTTCACGACGCGCCTGACCGTCACGTGGCGCACCGCTGCGTGGACCGCTGCGTTTGGCGGGCGGCGTACCGGTGCTGGCACCGTCGCTGCTGCGTGGACCACTTTGACGCGCACCCTGTGGCTTGCCGGTGCGTGGAGTGCCCGAGCCTGCGGCGGAGCCTTGTGCCGGAGCGCCCGGACGGCGGCCACGGCCTTGAGCAGGTTTTTGCTGCGGCACGTAGTCGACGCGGTTACCGAAGTTATCGACATCGTCGTCCAGGAACTCGTCCGGTGCACGATCAGCAGCGGCGCGTGGCGGCTGCGACGGCTGACGCTGTTCACGGGCCGGAGTGCCTTCGCGAGGCTTTTGCTGACGGGCAGGACGCTCGCCGCGTTCGGCCGCCGGTTTTTCCTTGCCCTTGTCCTTGCCTTTGTCCTTGCGACCGCCGCCACCACCACCGCCGTTCGGACCGTCGCCGCGCGGGCCACGTGGATTGCGCGGGTTGCGGATGTCCGGACGCTCGCGTACTTCGGGCTTTTCAGCCTCGATGGTGCTGGCATCGAAGCCCATCAGGTCGCCGTCGGCGATTTTCTGCTTGGTCATGCGTTCGATGCTTTTCAGCAGTTTTTCTTCGTCCGGGGCCACCAGCGAGATCGCCTCGCCCGAACGACCGGCACGGCCGGTACGGCCGATGCGGTGCACGTAGTCTTCATCGACGTTCGGCAGTTCGAAGTTGACCACGTGTGGCAACTGGTCGATGTCGAGGCCGCGGGCGGCGATGTCGGTGGCAACCAGGATGCGCACGGAGCCGGCCTTGAAGTCGGCCAGGGCTTTGGTGCGGGCGTTCTGGCTCTTGTTGCCGTGGATCGCGACGGCGCTGAGGCCGTGCTTGTCCAGGTACTCGGCCAGGCGGTTGGCGCCGTGCTTGGTGCGGGTGAACACCAGTACCTGTTCCCAGGCGCCAGCGGTGATCAGGTGCGCCAGCAGCGAACGCTTGTGGCTGGCCGGCAGACGGAATACACGTTGTTCGATGCGCTCGACCGTGGTGTTCGGCGGCGTGACTTCGATGCGTTCCGGGTTGTGCAGCAGCTTGCCGGCGAGGTCGGTGATGTCTTTGGAGAAGGTCGCCGAGAACAGCAGGTTCTGGCGTTTGGCCGGCAGACGGGCCAGGACCTTCTTCACGTCATGGACGAAGCCCATGTCGAGCATGCGGTCGGCTTCGTCCAGCACGAGGATTTCCACGTGGGACAGGTCGACGCTGCCTTGACCGGCCAGGTCGAGCAGACGGCCAGGGCAGGCCACCAGCACGTCAACACCACGGGACATGGCCTGAACCTGCGGGTTCATGCCGACGCCACCGAAGATGCAGGCGCTGACGAACTTCAGGTCACGGGCATAGACCTTGAAGCTTTCATGCACTTGCGCCGCGAGTTCGCGAGTCGGGGTCAGGACCAGTACGCGCGGTTGGCGCGGGCCGTGACGCTGGGATTTGTCCGGGTGACCGTTGGGGAACAACCGCTCCAGGATCGGAAGGGCGAAACCGCCGGTTTTACCGGTACCTGTCTGTGCCGCAACCATCAGGTCGCGACCTTGCAACACGGCGGGAATGGCCCGCTGTTGCACCGGAGTAGGCTCGGTATAGCCCGCTGCCTCGATGGCGCGGACTAAAGCCTCGGAGAGACCGAGGGAAGCAAAGGACATGAGTAATCCTGTTCTAAGTTAGGGCTTGGCCCAATGGGAGTCTTGCCTGGCGCGAATGGCGTTTAAGAAGAACGCAATCCCGTCCGGTCCTGCTTCGGTCACGAAGGTTCGTCTGGAGCGCTCGCGCGGGCTGCAAAGCTGCGCTGTAGCGGGGTCGAGATGCCTTTAACGATTCCGAGCGTCCGGGCGTGAGCCTGGCGGGAAGGCCGGAGTATAACAGAGCAATCACTGCGCGCTGCTTTCATGCTGCTCAACGGCTTTTTCCGTGGAAGCGGTGGTTTTATCGTTCTTCACGTTGATGGCCGGCCCCGCGCCGTAACGCGCGCTCAATTCGGCGTAGGCGGGTTCGCGCTTGAACCGTTTGAGTTCCGCGCCGAAACGCTGCACCAGCAGATCCATGCCGGCGTTGCGCCGCACGGCGAGATACTGGCTTTGCTGGCTGATGACCATCGGGTTTTCGGTGATCCTGTCACGAATCTTCAGCTCGTCGAGCAAATGCTGGCCGACCCGGCGATCGGTAATCAACAGGTCGATCCGGCCGCGCACCAGCTTGCCGAAGTTGGCTTCATGGCTCGGTGCCGGTTCGCGGGTGAACAGCGTCGAGTCGCTGAAATCCTTGCTGTAGAGGTAACCCGGTGAGGTGCCGATGGTCAGGCCGCGCAGGTCTTCGAGCGTGCGAAACGGATACGGCCGGTCATTGGCGTAGAACATCACGAACTGCACGTCGGAAAGAGGTTCGCTGGGGTAGAGCAGGGTCGCGTCGCGTTCGTCGCTGTGGAAAATGTCCAGTGCGCCATCGGCCTGGCCGGATTCGAGCATCGACAGGCAACGTTTCCACGGCAGGAACTGCCATTCGACTTCGATGCCCAGGCGTTTGAACACGATGGCGGTGGTTTCGTAGTCGAGGCCCTGTGGTTTGCCGCTGTCCTCATAGACGTAAGGTGCCCACGGCTCGGTGACAATGCGCAACTTCTCGCCCTGGGCGGCAAAGCTCAGGCAAGTGAAAACAAGCACGGCGATTAACTGTGTGATCAAAGGCATGGGCTGAGATTACGACGAGAAACCGGAAAGAGCCAGAAACCGACGGCAGATGCTCTAACTCCGTGGGTTGGCGCACAATTACAGTGCGTTAAAAGCAAAAGATCGCAGCCTTCGGCATCGCCTGTAGGCGCTGCCGAAGGCTGCGATCTTTTGATCTTGCTTGAGCGACTTTTAGCGCGGCAACTTCAGGTTGTTCCACACCGCCAGGCTCGCTTCAGCCTGATTCAAGGTGTAGAAGTGCAAGCCCGGAGCGCCACCTTGCAGCAAGCGTTCACACATCTCGGTGATGACTTGCTCACCAAAGCCTTGAATGCTTTGGGTGTCGTCGCCGAAGGCTTCCAGTTGCTTGCGGATCCAGCGCGGGATTTCCGCACCGCAGGCATCGGAGAAGCGCGCGAGTTTGCTGTAGTTGGTGATCGGCATGATGCCTGGCACGATCGGGATATTCACGCCCAACGCCCGTACACGCTCGACAAAGTAGAAGTAGCTGTCGGCGTTGAAGAAGTACTGGGTGATCGCACTGTCGGCGCCGGCGTTGGCCTTGCGCACGAAATTGGCGATATCGTCTTCGAAATTGCGCGCTTGCGGATGCATTTCCGGGTACGCGGCAACTTCGATGTGGAAATGATCGCCGGTCTCTTCACGAATGAATTCAACCAGGTCATTGGCGTGGCGCATTTCGCCGCTGGCCATGCCCATGCCCGAAGGCAGGTCACCGCGCAGCGCTACGATGCGCTTGATGCCGGCTGACTTGTACTGGCCCAGCAGGCCGCGCAAGTCATCCTTGCTGTCGCCTACGCAAGACAGATGCGGGGCGGCAGGCACTTTGATTTCGCTTTCGAGCTGCAACACGGTGTTGAGCGTGCGATCACGGGTCGAGCCGCCAGCGCCGTAGGTGCAGGAAAAGAAATCGGGGTTGTAGGTGGCCAGCTGACGAGCAGTGGCGAGCAGCTTTTCATGCCCAGCATCGGTCTTCGTCGGGAAGAACTCGAAGCTGTAGCGACGATCTTGGGACATGGTCATACCCTTTAAAACGCGTAAGCCTGTGAGCCGGTTTGCCCGCAATCGCCAGCAAGCCGGCTCCTACAGGATTTGCGTCGTACGCGTTACTCACATACGACCGTCCCTTGTGGGAGCCGGCTTGCTGGCGAATCAGGCGACGCGGTGTATCAGCACACCGCGATCAACCAATCAGTAGCGGTAAGCGTGCGGCTTGAACGGACCTTCGACGGTCACGCCGATGTAATCGGCCTGGGTCTTGGTCAGTTGAGTCACAACGCCGCCGAAGCCGCGAACCATTTCCAGGGCCACTTCTTCGTCGAGTTTCTTCGGCAGTACTTCAACGGTCAGGCGCTCGGCTTTCTGGGCTGGCGACAGGTCGGCGTACTTTTGGCCGAACAGGAAGATCTGGGCCAGAACCTGGTTGGCGAACGAACCGTCCATGATGCGGCTCGGGTGACCCGTGGCGTTACCCAGGTTAACCAGACGGCCTTCGGCCAGCAGGATCAGGTAGTCGTCGTTCTGTGGGTCGAAATCGCCAGCGCCGGTACGGTGGATCTTGTGAACCTGCGGCTTCACTTCTTCCCATGCCCAGTTCTTGCGCATGAAAGCGGTGTCGATTTCGTTGTCGAAGTGGCCGATGTTGCAGACAACAGCACGCTTCTTCAGGGCTTTGAGCATGTTCGAGTCGCAAACATTGACGTTGCCGGTGGTGGTCACGATCAGGTCGATCTTGCCCAGCAGCGCTTTGTCGATGCTCGCTTCGGTACCGGTGTTGATACCGTCGATGAACGGCGAAACCAGTTCGAAACCGTCCATGCAGGCTTGCATGGCGCAGATTGGGTCGACTTCGGAAACTTTAACGATCATGCCTTCCTGACGCAGGGACTGGGCCGAACCCTTGCCCACGTCGCCGTAGCCGATGACCAGCGCTTGCTTGCCGGACAGCAGGTGGTCGGTGCCGCGCTTGATCGCGTCGTTCAGGCTGTGACGGCAGCCGTACTTGTTGTCGTTCTTGCTCTTGGTCACCGAGTCATTGACGTTGATGGCCGGGATTTTCAGCTCGCCTTTGGCCAGCATGTCCAGCAGGCGGTGAACGCCGGTGGTGGTTTCTTCGGTCACGCCGTGAACGCGGTCCAGAACCTGCGGGTACTTGTCGTGCAGCAGCTGGGTCAGGTCGCCGCCGTCGTCGAGGATCATGTTGGCGTCCCATGGCTGGCCATCCTTCAGGATGGTCTGTTCCAGGCACCACTCGTACTCTTCTTCAGTTTCGCCTTTCCAGGCGAAAACCGGGATGCCGGCAGCGGCGATGGAAGCAGCGGCCTGGTCCTGAGTCGAGAAAATGTTGCAGGACGACCAGCGTACTTCGGCACCCAGGGCAACCAGGGTTTCGATCAGCACGGCAGTCTGAATGGTCATGTGGATGCAGCCAAGGATCTTGGCGCCTTTGAGTGGCTGCTCGCCGGAGTACTTGCGGCGCAGACCCATCAGGGCTGGCATTTCGGATTCGGCGATGATGGTCTCGCGACGGCCCCAGGCAGCCAGGGACATGTCGGCGACTTTGTAATCGTTAAAATCTGCAGGCGTGATAACAGCGCTCATGAAGAGCCTCCATTCGTAATGTATGCGAATGGGCGCCGTTGTGCGTTTAGTGTCCAGCCAGTGAAGGCCAGGCAACGCCCCATCCGAGCCTGACAGGTCAAACCTGCTGCAGCGCCCCTCGGACAGGTGGCGGGAAAACGGTAGCAAATGAAGATGACCGTTTTGAAACGGTGGCGATTATAGCGGGCTATGCTGATCTTCCAAAGCGTTTCTGTCGGCCAATGTCCGAACGGTAATCGAGGCGATAGTCCAGGCGTGATAGAGCTCTGGCCCGCGCTCTGCCAAGATACTGTCCATCATTCGGCAAGACGCTCAGGAGTGAACATGAACTTCCACACCCGCAAATGGGTAAAACCCGAAGACCTCAACCCCAACGGCACGCTGTTCGGCGGCAGCCTGCTGCGCTGGATCGACGAAGAAGCGGCGATCTACGCCATTGTCCAGTTGGGCAACCAGCGCGTGGTCACCAAGTACATTTCCGAAATCAACTTCGTCAGCGCCTCGCGCCAGGGCGACATCATCGAACTGGGCATCACCGCCACCGAGTTCGGCCGCACCTCAATCACCCTGACCTGCGAAGTGCGCAACAAGATCACCCGCAAGAGCATCCTGACGGTGGAGAAGATGGTGTTCGTCAATCTCGGCGAAGACGGCTTGCCGGCACCGCACGGCCGGACCGAGATCAAGTACGTCAAAGACCAGTTCCAGGATGGCGACGCCGACTCGTAATGCGAGCGCCTACAGAACGTAAGGCCAACCCCGCGTGTCGTAGCTAAATACCCCGCTACCGGTTGCGCACCCCATGAACTCGGCACAAGACGGCAAGACCCCTGATCTTTCCACGAAAGAGCAGCACGAGGTCGAAAAAAACCAGCCACCGCGCGCGGCGGTGTTGCACGAAATCATCCGAACCCAGGGCGATCAGGAGCTGGAGCGCAGCGTTGCCGCACTGTGGTGGTCGGCGCTCGCCGCTGGGCTGACCATGGGCCTGTCGTTGATGGCCATGGGGCTGCTCAACGCTCGCCTGCCGGACGGCGAGGGATTCAAGGTGATTGCCAGTTTCGGTTACTGCGCGGGGTTCCTCGCGGTGATTCTTGCCCGTCAGCAACTGTTCACCGAAAACACCCTGACGGCCGTGCTGCCGATCATGAGCAAACCGACGCTAGGCAATTTCGGTCGCTTATTGCGACTTTGGACGGTGGTGCTGTTCGGCAATCTGTGCGGCACTTTATTGGTGGCGTACGTGATGCTGGAATTGCCGATTTTCGACAGCAAGACCGACTTGGCCTTCCTCGACATCGGCCGCAAGGTCATGGAAAACGACGCCAGCCAGATGTTCGCCAAGGGCATCGTCTCCGGCTGGATGATCGCCACCATGGTATGGATGATTCCATCCATGGAGAGCGCCAAGATGTGGATCATCATCCTCATCACGTACTTCATGGCGCTGGGGGACTTCACGCATATCGTGGTGGGTTCGGCGGAGGTGTCCTATCTGGTGTTTGCCGGGGAATTGCCATGGCGTGATTTCTGGCTGGTATTCGCCGGTCCGACGTTGCTGGGCAATATCATCGGCGGCAGCTTTATCTTTGCCCTGATCAGTCATGCGCAGATTCGCAGCGAAAGCGGACCACCCAAGGAGCCTGCGACTCATGCACAGGCGCCTGAGTCGCAATCGCTCAAGAAGTAAATATCACGACACTCAGCCAGCCACGTTCAGTGCGGCGGCGGTTCGACGCTGGCGGTAGATAAAGTACAGCGCGGTCAAGACCGTCAGCACGCTGACCAGTGCACCGGTCCATGGCAGGTCCGCCAGATCGGCACCGCTGGCAACCACCAGCCCGCCAATCCATGCGCCGGCCGCGTTGCCGAGATTGAACGCGCTCTGGTTCAAGGTCGAGCCCAGGTTCGGCGCTTCGTGGGCCTGATCGATGATCAGCAATTGCAGGATCGGGCACAGCGCAAACGCAAAAATCCCCCACAGCACCAGCGTGATGGCGGCCGGGATCACCGAGTGGCTGGTCTGGCTGAAAGCGGCCAAAACCACTACGACGGCCAGCGCCATCCCCACCAGTGACGGCAACAAACGGCTGTCGGCCAGTCGGCCCCCGAGCATGCTGCCAGCGGTCAAGCCTACGCCGAACAACAGCAGCATGATGGTCACGCCGTGGGGGCTGACGCCGGTGATGTCCTGCAGGATCGGCGCGATGTAGGTGAATACGCTGAACAGGCTGGTCGAGGCCAGTACGCTCATACCCAGCGCCAACAGCACGTTGGCCTTGCCCAATACCTTGAATTCACTCGCGAGATTGGCTTTGTCCATCGCGATGTGTTTCGGCAGCCAGAGCCACTGCGCGATCGCGGCAATCACGCCTATCACCGACAC
Source organism: Pseudomonas sp. Irchel s3b5 (assembly GCF_900187435.1). Taxonomy (NCBI): domain Bacteria; kingdom Pseudomonadati; phylum Pseudomonadota; class Gammaproteobacteria; order Pseudomonadales; family Pseudomonadaceae; genus Pseudomonas; species Pseudomonas sp. Irchel s3b5. The sequence goes on along the minus strand of NZ_FYDY01000006.1, from coordinate 15,289 downwards.
CGCCCAGAACGTCGAGCGCCAACCTGCATATTGTCCGAGGGCTGTGCCCAGCGGCACGCCGAGCACGTTGGCCAGGGTCAGGCCGGTGAACATCATGGCAATTGCCTGGGCGCGTTTGTTCGGTGCGACCAGCCCTGCGGCCACCACTGAACCGATGCCGAAGAACGCGCCGTGACACAGCGCCGTCACCACCCGCGCGGCCATCAGCGTGGCGTAGTTCGGCGCCAGTGCGCAGAGCATGTTGCCCAGGATGAACATCAGCGTCATGCCCAGCAGTGTGGCTTTGCGCGGCATGTTGGCGGTGCCGACCGCGAGGATCGGCGCGCCAAACACAACGCCCAGGGCGTAGCCGGTGATCAACAGCCCGGCATGAGGAATGCTCACGGCAAGGTCACGGGCAACGTCGGGCAGCAGGCCCATGATCACGAATTCAGTGGTGCCGATGCCGAAAGCGGCAACAGCGAGGGCTAGCAAAGCGAGTGGCATGCGCAAGGTCTCTGTCGGTAGTCTTGACGCTGTGATCAGGCATACGCAGGCCGGTGTCCGCTCTCGATGAAAGCGGGCAGGGCGGGATTTTTTATTGGAGTTAGTCGTGCGCAACTGAGTGCGGCGTGGTCGGTTGCAGTATAAACAGCCACTGACATATGGCGAATCAATTCTCTACCCCCCCTTGTAGGAGCCGGCTTGCTGGCGATGGCGTTCTTAAGGTCGCTTCGCCAGCAAGCCGGCTCCTACAAAGGGGGGGACAATAAAAGGAGTGGGCCGTGCTTGCGACGGTGTTGGTGTTGGTGGCGGCGTTGTTGCACGCGGCGTGGAATACCCTGATCAAGTTCAGTGCCGAGCGGCTGCTGGTCGTGGCCTGCATGGACAGCGTGGCGCTGATTTTTGTCGCTCTGATGCTGCCTTTCGTGGAATTGCCACCGCTGGACATCTGGCCTTGGATTCTGGCCTCGGCAGCGTTCGAATTGCTCTATCGCTATTTGCTGATCCAGGCTTATCGGGTCGGCGATCTGGGGCTGGTCTATCCGTTGATGAGGGGCCTGTCACCGCTGGTGGTGCTTGCCCTCACGCTGATCTTTGCCGGGGAAGTGCTGAGCCATCAGCAGATCTTCGGCATCCTGCTGATTCCTTTTGGCATGTTGTGCCTGCTCTGGCAGGGCGGTGGCGGGGCGCGTCTGCCGTGGTCGATGCTGCCGGTGGTGGTGTTGATCGGCCTGTGCATCGGTTGTTACACCTTCATCGATGGCCAGGCACTGCGGCGCTGGTCGCATCCATTGGATTATCTGGTCTGGGTCACGCTGCTCAGTGCCTGGCCGTTTCCGTTGCTGGCATGGGTGAGCAAGCGGCCGGCGTTCATGCAGTTCTGGCGCGAGCAGTGGCGATTGGGCCTGGCCGTCGGATTCTGCGTGTTGTTCAGCTACGCTCTGGTGCTGTGGGCCATGCAGCTGGGTTCGATTGCCGAAGCGGCGGCGCTGCGCGAGATCAGTGTGATCCTGGTGGTGCTGTTCGGAATGCGTTACCTGAAAGAACCTTTTGGCGGGCCGCGCCTCTTAGCTTGTGGGCTGGTTTTGATCGGCATACTGGTGATGAAATTTTGACCGCCGTTGATGGAATAGAATTTCTATAACTTGAAGAAGGGACTGCGTAATGACGGTTGCTCTGTGGTGCATTTTGATTGCGATTATCCTGCCGTACGTATGCGTTGGCGTTGCGAAGGTCATTGGCGGATACAGGCTGAGCGACAATCATGACCCTCGGGATTTTCTCGATTCGCTGGAAGGTTTGGGTAGACGGGCCAACTCGGCGCAGTTGAACAGTTTTGAGGTGACTCCGGCCTTTGCGGCTGCGGTGATCGTGGCTCACCTGGCTGGCAATGCCGAGCTGGTGACAGTCAATGTGCTGGCGGTGTTGTTCATTACCAGTCGACTGCTTTACATCATTTGCTACCTGGCGGACTGGGCAATGCTGCGGTCGCTGATGTGGTTTGTGGGGATGGGGTTGATCATCAGTTTCTTTGTGGTTTCTGCTTAAAGGCTGGATCAAAAGATCGCAGGCTGCGCCAGCGCCTACAGGATTTCGAGTCATCTGTAGGCGCTGGCGCAGCCTGCGATCTTTTTGCTGTTAGAGCTTGTCAGCTACCTGCGGCACTTGCGGCAATGCCGCGCCTTTAGGCCAGAGCATCCAGATCTGCCCCTGTTGTTTCATGTCCCCGGCCAATTGCCCGGCCGCCTCGCCGGTGCCCCAGAACAGATCCGCCCGAACCTCGCCGGCAATGGCGCCGCCGGTGTCCTGTGCGGCGACCGGTCGAACCAGCGCCGTGCCGTCCGGCTTGGTGGTGGATAGCCACAACAAACTGCCCAGTGGAATCACCTTGCGATCCACCGCCGCGCTATAGCCTGCGGTCAGCGGCACGTTCAGCGATCCGCGAGGACCTTCGTTGCTGTCCGGGTTGCGAGTAAAGAACACGTAGCTCGGGTTGCTGCCGAGCAGTTCAGGAATGCGTGACGGGTTGGCCTTGGCCCACGTGCTGATGGCGCCCATGGTCACGTCTTCCTTTTTCAGCTCGCCTTGTTCCACCAGCCAACGTCCGATGGGGCGATACGGGTGGCCGTTCTGGTCGGCGTAGGCGATGCGCAGCTGACGCCCACTATCGAGCTGGATGCGTCCCGAGCCCTGGATTTGCAGGAATTGCAGGTTCATCGGGTCGGTCAGCCAGGCCACAACGGGTGCCTTGACCCCGTTGCTCTCGATAGTGGCTGCATCGTCGTAAGGCTTGAGCACGCGGCCTTCGAGCCGGCCGCGCAGGCGTTTGCCCTTCAACTCCGGATAAATGCTGTCGAGGGAAACGATGATCATGTCTTCGGGCACGCCATACACCGGGACATTCGCCACGTCGGTCTGGGTCAGGCTGCCGGGGTAGACCGGCTCGTAGTAGCCGGTGATCAGGCCGTTCGGGTTGTCATTGGCGGCGCGCAGGCCGTAGACGTCGAGGTTCTGCTTGAGGAAGCCGCGAATGTCGCTGGCGGTTTGCGGCACATTGGCAGCCGCGGCGCAGGTTCCGCCCCAGACAGCGTCAGCCTTGAGTCGCGTGCAGGCGCTACGCCATGAGCCGAAACCGGCGACGAGGTCGCTGTCGGACACCGCTGGAAGTGCTTCCCACGTGGCGCTGGAGTAGGTGGCCAGGGCATGGGTTTTCGGTTTGTTTTCATCACTTCCGCCGGTGCAACCCGCGAGCACGGCCACCATCGGAAGGGTCCAGGTCAGGCTGTGACGCCAGGCCTTGAAACGGCTGTTCATGGAGTGATTCCTTTGCCGGTTGCCCGAGTGCTCCATGCGCTCAAGCAACCCGTATTGATAATAGGGCTATTGGTCTTTTACCGATCAGGCGAGGATACTGGCCGCCGTTTCCGTGACCTGAAGCCACCATGACTCTTAAAAGACTTTCTGTTGTATTGCTGGCCTGTCTGACACTGACCGCCTGTGGCGGGGTCGACCCCAATTCGCCGCTCGGTCAGCGCAAAGCCATTTTCAAGCAAATGCTCAAGACCGGTGAAGATCTGGGTGGCATGTTGCGTGGCCGTATTGCGTTCGACGGTCCGAAGTTCGCTGAGGGCGCGGTGAAACTTGATGCCCTGTCCCGTGAACCGTGGAAACATTTTCCGCAGGTGCGTGAAGAAGATCACACCAGCGCCACGAGCGATGTCTGGGAACAGCAGGCGCGCTTTCAGGCAATGACTCGTGATCTCGAAACCGCCACCGGTGAATTGGTGATTGCCAGCCAGGTTCAACCCTACAAGGCCAGCAACCTGGGGCCGGCGGTGCAGAAGGTCGAAGATGCTTGCAGTGCCTGTCATAAAGCGTTTCGGGACCATTGATTCAGGAAAGGATCGCAGCCTTCGGCAGCTCCTGCGCCGAACTAATGTAGGCGCTGCCGAAGGCTGCGAACTGTTGATCTCAAGACGCGCAGTTACTGATCCAGCTCATCCAGCGCATCCTGCAATTCCTTGCGGGATTCGGCGAGCTTGTCCTTGCGCTTGTTGATCTTGTCGGGATCGCCTTTTTTCATGGCCTTGTCGAGATCGGCCTGGCGCTGGCTGACTTCGTGCTTGGCGTCGAGCACCTTGTTTTCCCGTTCTTTTTTCAGCGATGCGTCCGTGCAGTTTGCCTCGACTTCGCTTAGAGCCTTTTCCAGACCGGCCTGTTGTTCGAGATTAGCGTGGGATTTGGCCAGTTCGATCTGGTTGATGATGCCTTGCTTCTTGGCGGCGCATCCGGTCAGCCCCGGTGCTTCTTCATCCGCCATCAGCGGAGTGGCCAGCACGCTGCAAAGGGTCAACAGGGCCAGCGGTGAAAGAAGTTTCATAAAAGCTCCATGTAAGAAAGCAAGCGGGGTGGCGATGGCTTGTTTGAGCCGATCGACACCTTGGGGTTCCCGGTGGACGTCGGCTAAAAGCCTTCGATCCCGATGTCACGTAGCGTTTCACTCAGGGCCAGCACCTGCGGGTCGCGGAAAAAGGCGTTCAAATGCGCCGCGCGTCCCGGCCCGATACCTGCTTCGGCTTGCCATTGTTCGGTATTTCGTTGCGCCAGTACCTGCCAGGAGTCGGCCAGTTGTGCCTGGCCTGTCGGCGGCAATCCCAGGGCTTTGAGCCAGCGAGCGAACGGGCGTTGTCGGGCGCTGCTGAAACTGTCGGCAAGGCGCGCCGCGCTTCGTTCGCCGAAACCGTCAATGTTAGCAAGCTCTCGGACATCGAGGGTCATCCAATCCAACAGGCTGTTCAGGCGACCTGTTGCAAGAAGTTTTTCCCAGGTGCCGGCGCCGACATGGGGCAGGGCCAGACCGTTCTTGCCGCTGAGCCAGGTCAGGCGCGCAAGAAACTGGCTTTCGCAGCCTGGGGTCGGTTGCCAACAGCTCAAAGGGTGAAAGTCTTCGGCTTGCGGCACGTTCAATTCGACACGCTCGGTACTGCGAAACACGACGTCATCAAGCCTTGGAATTGTCAGGCCGGCCAGGCTGATCGAGACTTGGTCACCGGGGCGTATATCCAGCGCCTGCCAGCGCTGTAGCGAGCTGACGCTGACGCGTTTGATCTGCCGGTCATCCAGTTTCACCGGTCTCAGCTCCAGTACCGGAGTGATGCGCCCGGTTCGTCCAATCTGGAAGTGAACCTTGCGTACATCCGCCAGCGCCTGGGCAAAAGGGTATTTCCAGGCCACGCTCCAGTAAGGCGGTTTCGCCTGCCAGCGTTCGGCGGGTGGGCGCTGGTTCTGGCGCAGGACAATCCCGTCGCTGGCGAAGGGCAGGGTGGAGCGATACCAGTGATCACGCCAGCGCTCAGCGTCGGCAAAGTTATGGATCGGCTGGCTGTAAACGGTGGTGTTCGAGAAGCCCAGTTCATTCAATGCAGTCGCCCGTGTGAGCAGGTTCGCCGGGCCTTGGGGCCAGTCCCACGCAAACAGGCCGATCCCCGCGGCTTGTGCGGCATTCAACGTTTTGCGACCCATCAGCCCGGCCACCGTGGCGCGGGCATTAACGCTGCCGTCCCGGGCCTGTATGTGGTTGTCCAGGCGCCAATAGAGCTCGCCCTGCACAAGCAGGTCCAAAGGTTGTGACAACTGTTTGGGAATGACCTGGATCTGCCGTGCCGCAATCGTCCAGTCCTGCCCCTTCACGCCATCGCCGCGACTGATTGCCTGAGTCAGCAGGCCTTTGCGGTAAATCAGCGTGACTGCCACGCCGTCGATTTTCGGTTGCGCCCAGACATCCGCGCGGTCGCGCAGCCAGTTTTCGACAGCGCGTGCGTCGTGTAGTTTTTCCAGGCCGGTGTGGGCGATGGGGTGTGGGAGTGTGCCGCGAGCTGTGCGCAAGGGGTTTGCGGGTGGGGTCAGGTTGAAGCATTGGCGCCAATGGCTCAGTTGCGCCCGGGACTGATCGTAGAGTTCATCGGCAACCAGAGAGCGGCCCTGGCGGTGATAGCTGTCGTCCCAGAGGTCGATTTGCTGTTGCAGTTTGCCGACTTCGTCCAGGGCGCGTTCCGGTGACCAGTCGGGGCAATCCATGGCGCGGGCGCCGAGGCAGGTCAGCATCAGCAGAAAGGCGAAAAACAGGTGCAATGGCGGGAGCATCGTGAGCGTCCTTGCTCAATGAGATGCTTGAAGGTTAGGTCAGGATGGGTGGGTGTCAGGGCTGGGTGTTTTTCCGGGTATTTCGGGAGGCTGTGCCCGCGAAGGCCGCGCCACGGTGTAAAGCCAATCCCAATAAAAAGCCCCGCAGGGCGCGAGCCGTGCGGGGCTTTTGGGTGCAGCAGGAAGTGTTACAGACCGGCAGCGGAACGCAGGGCGTCGGCGCGGTCGGTTTTTTCCCAGGTGAACGTGGTGAAGGTATCGTCGCCCACGGTCTTGGTCGCCGGGGTGCGGCCGAAGTGGCCGTACGCTGCGGTTTCCTGGTACATCGGGTGCAGCAGGTCAAGCATGGTGGTGATCGCGTATGGACGCAGGTCGAACACTTCGCGGACCAGTTTGACGATCTTGTCGTCGCTGATCTTGCCGGTGCCGAAGGTGTTCAGCGAGATCGACGTTGGCTGGGCAACACCGATGGCGTAGGACACCTGGATCTCGCAGCGCTCGGCCAGGCCGGCAGCGACGATGTTCTTGGCCACATAACGACCGGCGTAGGCCGCCGAACGGTCAACCTTCGATGGATCTTTACCGGAGAACGCGCCGCCGCCGTGACGGGCCATGCCGCCGTAGCTGTCGACGATGATCTTGCGACCGGTCAGACCGCAGTCACCTACCGGGCCGCCAATGATGAACTGGCCGGTCGGGTTGATGTGGAACTGGGTGTCCTTGGACAGCAGTTCGGCAGGCAGCACGTGCTTGACGATCAGCTCCATCACGCCTTCGCGCAGGTCGTTGTACGACACTTCCGGGTTGTGCTGGGTCGACAGAACAACGGCGTCGATACCGACAACCTTGCCGTTTTCGTAACGGCAGGTCACTTGCGACTTGGCGTCCGGGCGCAGCCAAGGCAGCAGGCCGGATTTACGGGCTTCGGCCTGGCGCTGAACCAGCTGGTGCGAGAAGGTGATCGGTGCAGGCATCAGCACGTCGGTTTCGTTGCTGGCGTAGCCGAACATCAGGCCCTGGTCGCCGGCGCCCTGATCTTCAGGCTTGGCACGGTCAACACCCTGGTTGATGTCAGGGGACTGCTTGCCGATGATGTTCATCACGCCGCAGGTCGCGCCGTCGAAGCCAACGTCGGAGCTGGTGTAGCCGATGTTGGTGATCACGTCACGAACGATCTGCTCCAGGTCAACCCAGGCCGAAGTGGTGACTTCGCCGGCGATGATGGCCACGCCCGTTTTCACCAGAGTCTCGCACGCCACACGGGCGAACTTGTCTTCAGCAATGATGGCGTCCAGCACCGCATCAGAAATCTGGTCGGCGATTTTGTCCGGATGCCCTTCAGACACGGACTCGGAGGTGAAAAGGGAGTATTCGCTCATCTCGATGTTTTCCTGAAATTACCGATGGTGAGTGTCGCCAGCTGGCCGCTGAAAGTTACGGACCTGGATCTGGAAACCATTACGTAAGCCTACATAGAGGCTTTCCCCGGGAACGAGTCCCGCAGCGGTGGCCCAACGGGCCAGATCGTCCTGTTCAAACCCCAACCAGAGATCACCGCAGGCCTCCTTGGCCCAACTCTGGTTGTGGCTACATAACTCTGTCACTAACAGGCTACCGCCTGGTTGCAGCAAGTGGGCCATGTGCTTGAGCGCATCGGCCGGTGCGGCAAAGTGGTGCAGCACCATGTTCAGCACCACGCAATCGGCCTTGAGGGTGACGCCGTTCAAGGCGTCGGCCAGTTGCAGGCTGACGTTAGTCAGCTTGTCGCGTTCGCAGACCTGGCGCGCCAGTTCGAGCATCGCGGTGCTGTTGTCCAGCGCCGTGACCTCGGTGAAGCGGCGCGCCAGTTCGGGCAGAAATGCGCCGTCTCCGGGGCCGACTTCAATGGCCGTAGCGCCTTGACCGAAGCTCAACTTGTCGAGCAGGGCCACCACGCTGTCGCGGTACTGCGGCAGACCGGCGATCAGGTCTTGCTGGGCGCGAAACTTCTCCGCGACCCGTGAGAAAAAGTCCTGGCTGGCCGCTGCGCGTTGCCCGTGGACCTGTGCGATGCGCGCCAGTACGTCAGCCGGCAGCGTCAGGTTGTCCACTTCGTCGAGCAGCGCGGCGTGCAGTTTGCCGCCCAGCAACCCGGTGTGGGGCAGGGCGCGACGGTAAAAAATCGCGTTGCCTTCACGGCGGGTCGCCACCAGGTCGGCCTGGGCCAGTACCTTGAGGTGGTGGCTCATGCCTGACTGGCCGATGCCGAAGATCTGCGCCAGTTCCAGCACGCCGAACGAGTCGTTGGCCAGTGCGCGCAATACATTCAACCGCAGAGGGTCGCCGCCAGCCTTGCACAGGGCCGCCAGCTCATCGCAATCGTCATGTTGAATGGAAGGCACGCGTAAGTTCATAGGGCCGGCAGTCTAGTCATGGGTCGAAAGCATCGCAAGAGCAATATCAAAAAGTTTTGATATTGCTCGATAGATGGCACTTCTCGACGTTAGCTTCAGTCAACAAACGAACGGCGGAAAGGTTTCACCAGGCGAAACCGTCGTTATCCGTTGGAAAAACGCCTCCAGATGACTATCTGTCATTGCCCCGAGGCGTCCGGGTGAGGGAAAATGCTCGCCTTTTTTCCGATTCGTTTTAATCAAGCCCCCAGGAGAACAGCGATGCCTAGCCGTCGTGAGCGTGCCAACGCCATTCGTGCCCTCAGCATGGATGCCGTGCAAAAAGCCAACAGCGGCCATCCGGGTGCCCCTATGGGTATGGCGGATATCGCCGAAGTACTTTGGCGCGACTACCTGAAGCACAACCCGAGCAATCCATCCTTCGCCGACCGTGACCGCTTCGTGCTGTCCAACGGCCACGGCTCGATGCTGATCTATTCGCTGCTGCACCTGACCGGCTACGACCTGTCGATCGAAGACCTGAAGCAGTTCCGCCAACTGCACAGCCGCACCCCGGGTCACCCGGAACTCGGCTACACCCCGGGTGTTGAAACCACCACCGGTCCTTTGGGCCAAGGCCTGGCCAACGCCGTGGGTTTCGCCCTGGCTGAAAAAGTCCTGGCGGCGCAGTTCAACCGTCCGGGCCACAACATCGTCGACCACCACACCTATGTGTTCCTGGGTGATGGCTGCATGATGGAAGGCATTTCCCACGAAGTCGCTTCCCTGGCCGGTACCCTGGGCCTGGGCAAGCTGATCGCTTTCTACGATGACAACGGCATCTCCATCGACGGCGAAGTCGAAGGCTGGTTCACCGATGACACGCCGAAGCGCTTCGAATCCTACAACTGGCAAGTGATCCGCAATGTCGACGGTCACGATCCGGAAGAGATCAAGACCGCGATCGACACTGCCCGCAAAAGCGAGCAGCCGACCCTGATCTGCTGCAAGACCACCATCGGCTTCGGTTCGCCGAACAAGCAAGGCAAGGAAGACTGCCACGGCGCCCCGCTGGGTGACGCGGAAATCGCCCTGACCCGTGCGGCGCTGAAATGGAACCACGGCCCGTTCGAAATCCCGGCCGACATCTATGCCGAATGGGATGCCAAGGAAACCGGTCGCGCTGCCGAAGCCGAGTGGGACCAGCGTTTCGCGGCCTACTCCGCTGCCTTCCCGACCGAAGCCAACGAACTGGTGCGTCGTCTGAGCGGCGAACTGCCGGCTGACTTCAGCGAAAAAGCCTCGGCCTACATCGCCGAAGTGGCGGCCAAAGGCGAAACCATCGCCAGCCGTAAAGCCAGCCAGAACGCCCTGAACGCGTTCGGCCCGCTGCTGCCTGAGTTCCTCGGCGGTTCGGCTGACCTGGCCGGTTCCAACCTGACCCTGTGGAAAGGTTGCAAAGGCGTCACTGCCGAAGACGCCAGCGGCAACTACATGTACTACGGCGTGCGTGAGTTCGGCATGACCGCGATCATGAACGGTGTTGCCCTGCACGGCGGCCTGGTGCCTTACGGCGCGACCTTCCTGATGTTCATGGAATACGCCCGCAACGCAGTGCGCATGTCCGCTCTGATGAAGCAGCGTGTGATCCACGTCTACACCCACGACTCCATCGGTCTGGGCGAAGACGGCCCGACTCACCAGCCAATCGAGCAACTGGCCAGCCTGCGCTGCACGCCGAACCTCGACACCTGGCGTCCAGCCGATGCTGTTGAATCGGCCGTGAGCTGGAAATACGCACTGGAGCGCAAGGACGGTCCTTCGGCCCTGATCTTCTCGCGTCAGAACCTGCAGCACCAAACCCGTGATGCCGGCCAGATCGCCGACATCAGCCGTGGTGGTTATGTGCTGAAAGACTGCGCTGGCGAGCCAGAGCTGATCCTGATCGCCACCGGTTCGGAAGTCGGCCTGGCCGTTCAAGCCTTCGACAAACTGACCGAGCAGGGCCGCAAGGTTCGCGTGGTTTCCATGCCATGCACCAGCGTCTTCGATGCCCAGGACGCCGGCTACAAGCAATCGGTTCTGCCGTTGCAGGTCAGCGCCCGTATCGCCATCGAGGCTGCTCACGCAGACTACTGGTACAAGTACGTGGGCCTGGAAGGTCGCGTGATCGGCATGACCACCTACGGCGAGTCGGCGCCTGCGCCTGCCTTGTTCGAAGAGTTCGGTTTCACCCTGGAAAACATCCTGGGTCAGGCTGAAGAGCTGCTGGAAGACTAAAGCACAACGCGGTGTTCTAACGAACACCGCGGTCTCCTGTAGGAGCTGGCTTGCCAGCGAAGGCGTCCGTTCAGGCAGCATTTATGTTGACGCTGATGACCCCATCGCTGGCAAGCTAGCTCCTACAGGGGTTGTGTTGTTAGCGAATACTATCGAGAACCCCATGCCTCAACCGCGTCCTTACAAAGTTGCACTCAACGGCTACGGCCGGATTGGTCGTTGCGTCTTGCGTGCGTTGTTTGAGCGAGGCGACAAGGCCGGGTTTGAAATTGTCGCGATCAACGATCTGGCGGACATGGCCAGCATCGAATACCTGACACGCTTTGACTCCACTCACGGGCGTTTTCCCGGCGAAGTGAGAGTGGATGGCGATTGTCTGCATATTAATGGCGACTGCGTGAAGGTCCTGCGCAGTGCCACCCCCGAAGGCATCGATTGGGCGTCCCTGGGCGTCGATCTGGTGCTGGAGTGCTCCGGCGCTTACAACACGCGCGAAGACGGCCAGCGGTTCCTCGACGCCGGCGCCCCGCGCGTGCTGTTTTCCCAGCCGATGGCCAGCGAGACCGATGTCGACGCCACCATCGTCTACGGCGTGAACCAGGACTGCCTGACCGGCGACGAACTGCTGGTGTCCAACGCGTCCTGCACCACCAACTGCGGCGTGCCGTTGTTGCGTCTGCTGAACCAGGCGATCGGTCTGGATTACGTGTCGATCACCACGATTCACTCGGCGATGAACGATCAGCCGGTCATCGATGCCTATCACCACGAAGACCTGCGCCGCACCCGTTCGGCGTTCCAGTCGGTGATCCCGGTGTCCACCGGTCTGGCGCGCGGCATCGAGCGTCTGTTGCCGGAACTTGCCGGGCGAATTCAGGCCAAAGCCGTGCGGGTGCCGACGGTTAACGTGTCCTGCCTCGACATTACGATGCAGACCGCCACCGCGACCGACGCCACCGAGGTCAACCGAATCCTGCGCGAAGCTGCCACCAGCGGCCCGCTCAAAGGCTTGCTGGCCTACACCGAGTTGCCTCACGCCAGTTGTGATTTCAACCATGACCCACATTCGGCCATCGTCGATGCCAGTCAGACCCGCGTTTCCGGCCCACGGCTGGTGAACATCCTGGCCTGGTTCGACAACGAATGGGGGTTTGCAAACCGAATGCTCGATGTTGCAGAACACTATCTGCACACAGCCTCTACAAAACCTGCTCTCTAAGAACAGCTATTCAGGAAGTGCGACCCATGACCGTGTTGAAGATGTCCGACCTCGATCTGCAAGGTAAGCGCGTATTGATTCGCGAAGACCTCAACGTCCCAGTCAAGGACGGTGTTGTCACCAGCGATGCGCGAATCCTGGCCTCGCTGCCGACCATCAAGCTGGCCCTGGAAAAAGGCGCGGCCGTGATGGTTTGCTCGCACCTTGGCCGTCCGACCGAAGGCGAGTTCTCGGCCGAGAACAGCCTCAAGCCAGTCGCTGACTACCTGAGCAAGGCTCTGGGTCGTGAAGTGCCGCTGGTGGCGGATTACCTGGGCGGCGTCGACGTGAAAGCGGGCGACATCGTGCTGTTCGAAAACGTGCGCTTCAACAAAGGCGAGAAAAAGAACGCTGACGAACTGGCCCAGCAATACGCCGCCCTGTGCGACGTGTTCGTGATGGACGCCTTCGGCACCGCTCACCGTGCCGAGGGTTCGACCCACGGCGTGGCCAAATTCGCCAAAGTCGCTGCTGCCGGCCCGTTGCTGGCTGCTGAACTGGATGCACTGGGCAAAGCCCTGGGTGCTCCGGCCCAGCCAATGGCTGCCATTGTTGCCGGCTCCAAGGTGTCGACCAAACTCGACGTGCTGAACAGCCTGAGCCAGATCTGCAACCAGTTGATCGTGGGCGGCGGCATTGCCAACACCTTCCTGGCCGCTGCCGGTCACCCGGTCGGCAAATCCCTGTACGAGCCGGACCTGCTGGACACCGCTCGCGCCATCGCCGCCAAGGTCAGCGTGCCGCTGCCGGTTGATGTGGTCGTTGCCAAGGAATTCGCTGAAAGCGCGACGGCCACCGTGAAGCTGATCGCTGACGTCGCTGCCGACGACATGATCCTGGACATCGGCCCGCAGACCGCGGCGAACTTCGCCGAACTGCTGAAATCGTCGCAAACCATCCTGTGGAACGGTCCGGTTGGCGTGTTTGAATTCGATCAGTTCGGTAACGGCACCAAAGTCCTGGCCCAGGCCATCGCGGACAGCGCGGCGTTCTCCATTGCGGGCGGCGGCGACACCCTGGCGGCCATCGACAAGTATGGCGTTGCCGAGCAGATCTCCTACATTTCTACCGGCGGCGGCGCGTTCCTCGAATTCGTCGAAGGCAAAGTGTTGCCAGCCGTTGAAGTCCTGGAAAGCCGGGCCAAGGCCTGAGGGTCGCCCGTTTGACCAGGCAAGGGAGTGTTGAAATGGTCAAGACGTTAGTGCTGTTGATCGTCGCGGGTTCGCTGGCGGCTTGCGGGAGTAACCCGAAAGCCACGCCGGAACCTGCGCCTTCCGGGGCGGAAAAAAACTGCTACCAGGCCGACTGGCAGGCGGAAACCAACCCGGTGCTCAACAAGCGGTCCGGGCCTGATGGCCTGGACAAATACGAGACACAGACTCCCGCCAAGGAACATGGCTGCCCCTGACGGGTCTGACTCTTTACTCAGGGCTGGCGGCGTGTGCCGTCGGTCGAGGGACACGGATGAAAGGTTTTATCGCCGTTGCGGCACTGGCATTACTGGCAGGATGCGCCTATTTGAACCCGTTCCAGTCGTCCGCTCCTGTGGATAACTGGACCACCTGGACCTGTGACAGCCAGGCCAAGGTGCTATGGCGCTTCACTGACGACAGCCGCAAGGAAGTCGACGTGCGCCTGGGCGGTGCCGACCAGGTTTATCGCCTGAAAGAGGAACCGGGTGCGTCGGGTGCGCTGTACAGCAACGACATGCTGGCGTTTCACATAAAAGGTGAGGAAGGCCTGGTTTACTGGGTCGCCACCAATGATTTGATTGGCCGTGGCTGCAAGGCCGAATAACAACGCAAACCCTGTAGGAGCTGGCTTGCCAGCGATGAGGCCCTTGAGGCATGCACTGTCCAGGCGGACGCCATCGCCGGCAAGCCGGCTCCTACAAGGGATGAGTTGAGCAATTAGCGAATTCGCAGGCCGGGCCAACCCCCGATCTGCAATAACTTGAATAGCCGCCGCCGCTCCGGCAGGCTGGCACGATTAACGACCCTCAACCGGGAGAGATACACACAATGGCACTTATCAGCATGCGCCAGATGTTGGACCACGCAGCCGAGTTCGGCTACGGCGTTCCAGCTTTCAACGTCAACAACCTTGAGCAGATGCGCGCCATCATGGAAGCCGCTGACAAGACTGACTCCCCGGTGATCGTCCAGGCTTCGGCCGGTGCTCGCAAATACGCCGGCGCACCGTTCCTGCGTCACCTGATCCTGGCAGCCATCGAAGAGTTCCCGCACATCCCGGTGTGCATGCACCAGGACCACGGCACCAGCCCTGACGTCTGCCAGCGCTCCATTCAACTGGGCTTCAGCTCGGTGATGATGGACGGCTCCCTGGGCGAAGACGGCAAGACCCCGACCGACTACGACTACAACGTCCGTGTTACCCAACAAACCGTTGCCTTGGCTCACGCCTGTGGCGTTTCGGTAGAAGGCGAGCTGGGTTGCCTGGGTTCGCTGGAAACCGGCATGGCCGGTGAAGAAGACGGCATCGGCGCTGAAGGCGTTCTGGATCACAGCCAAATGCTGACCGACCCGGAAGAAGCCGCTGACTTCGTAAAACGCACTCAGGTGGATGCCCTGGCCATCGCCATCGGCACCAGCCACGGCGCGTACAAGTTCACCAAGCCGCCTACCGGCGACGTGCTGGCCATCGACCGCATCAAGGAAATCCACAAGCGCATTCCGAACACTCACCTGGTGATGCACGGTTCGTCTTCGGTTCCGCAAGAGTGGCTGGCGATCATCAACCAGTACGGTGGCGACATCAAAGAAACCTACGGCGTTCCGGTTGAAGAAATCGTCGAAGGCATCAAGCACGGCGTGCGCAAGGTCAACATCGACACCGACCTGCGCCTGGCGTCCACCGGCGCCATGCGTCGCCTGATGGCCACCAACCCGAGCGAGTTCGACCCGCGTAAATTCTTCGGCGCCACCGTCACCGCCATGCGCGACGTGTGCATCGCTCGCTACGAAGCCTTCGGCACTGCCGGCAACGCTTCGAAGATCAAGGCGATCTCGCTGGAAGGCATGTATCAGCGTTACCTGAAAGGTGAGTTGAACGCCAAGGTCAACTAAGCCTTAGCGTTTGAGTCGCATAAAAAACCCGCCGAAAGGCGTAATGCTGTTCACTTAAGCGGAGCAGCCTTACGGTCCACCGGAAACCGGGTCTTTGATATCTTCACCGTCCTTGGCCTCGAAGGCCTCGGACGGTGATCCAGAAACATCCCTCCTACACCCGCCCT